>JACZVV010000061.1 GCA_022572465.1 Chloroflexota bacterium | reverse complement strand
GGCTCCTGCTATCAGTGTCGGGAGCCGATTCGCCTCTGTTGTCATTTTCGTGCCGAACGTGTCCCAACTGCGTCCATTTCGCGTTCATATCGTGTGCCGTTTTGCGCTGGGGCCGAGGGGAGAGGGTTACTTCTTTCCGTGGCAGGCGGGGATGGGCAAAGCCCTCCCATGAGAACAAATGTTCTCATGGGAGGATACATCTCCCTAGTGAGGCCTGTCAAGGAGCCGTGGCGTGTTGACGGTTCCAAACGCCCCATCGTAGAATCGCACAGCTTCGGCGTTGGAGGTGTCGCATGAGCGGACAATCGCTGCCGTTGAGCGGCAAGACGGCGTTGGTGACGGGCAGCAGCCGCGGCATAGGCAAGGCCATCGCCGCTGAGCTGGCCCGGCTCGGCTCGGACATCGTCGTCACGGCGAGGACGGTGACACGGCGAGACGATCTCCCAGGCACGATCCAGGAAACGGTGCGGTTGGTCGAGGACTTGGGCCGCCGGAGCGTGGCCATCAAGGCCGACCTCACGGTCGACCTCGACATCGATGCCCTGGCGGAGCAGGCGATCGAGGCCTTCGGTGGGATCGACATCCTGGTCAACAACGCCGCCGCCATCGACGAGCAGATGTTCACGTCGTTCTGGGACACGACGGCCGAGAGCTTGAAGCATCAGGTGCAGCTGAACCTGATCGCGCCATGGCTGCTGATCAAGGCCCTGGCGCCCGAAATGCGGAAGCGGGACGGCGGAATCATCGTCAACATCACCACCGGCGACCCGGCGGCCGTCCCCATCAACCAGCCGGGCGAGGGCAACCTGCCCGGCAAGGGGGCAACCGGGGCGGCCTACCCCGCCAGCAAGGCGGCCCTCGACCGCATGACGCGGGACGTCGCGAACGAGCTCAAGGCGGACAAGATCGCCCTGTTCGCGGTAGGGCCGGGATTCACGCTGACGGAGAACTGCGAGCAGTTGGGGCCGATCGGCGGGTTCGACACCGTCTACGCCCACTCCATGGACGTCCCCGCCAAAGCTGTGGGATATCTCTGCTCGTGCCCGGACCCGATGTGGTATACGGGGAAGGTTATCTTCGCGCCCGACTTCGTTCGCGAGCACAACCTTCTCTAGCCACCGGCCCGCCGAGGCCGCGAGGTTGGGCGAGCTCTCACCCTAGCCTCCGGTTCTCATCCCGATGCCGCATCGGGACGGGAGTCGGACCTCTCTCCCGATGCCATCGGGACGGTGAGAGGGACGAAAGAGGAAGCGGCGAACGGCCCGCTACCGTTCACACGATGCCCCGATCGCGAAGGCCGGCGATCCGGGCTTCGTCGTACCCCAAAAGGTCCCGGTAGACGTCCGCGGCATGCTCGCCCAACAGCGGTGAAGACGTGACCTTCACCGGAGAGTCCGACAGCTTGACGGGGCAGCCCAGCAGCGTCACCGGCCCCCGCACGGGGTGCTTCATCTCGACCACCATCTCCCGTTCGATGAGGTGCGGGTCCGTGTGCAGGTCCTCGGCGTTCAGGCATGCGCCCGCGGGCACGCCGGCGGCCCCCAGGAGGTGCATCGCCTCGTACTTGGTGTGGCGCATCGTCCACTCTTCCAGGGCCGCGTCCATCTCCTCGTAGTGCTCTGCCCGGTAGCGCCGCTCGGCCCATCGAGCGTTCTGGGCCATATCCTCTCGTCCGATGGCGCGAAACAGCGTAGCCGACATCTTTTCGCCCGGCCCCACGGTGACGAACACGTAGTCGTCGTCCCCCCCGGGCTTGCACCGGTAGGTCCCTTTGAGCTTCACGCCGGGGTAGTTGTTCCCCGAGCGCGGCGGGGTCTTGCCGGTATCGTGATAGGTCCGGGTCCATATGCGGCAGAGGTTCGCCACGGCGTCTTGCATCGAGACCTCGACGACCTGGCCCTTGCCCGTCGTGTTGCGCTGGTGCAGCGCGGCCAGGACACCGAGCGCCAGGTGCATCCCGGTCCCGGTGTCGCCTATCGTCGGCCCGGGCCGGGTGGGAGGGCCGCCCGCCATTCCAGTGGCGCAGAACGCTCCTCCGGTAGCCTGGCCGATGGTGTCGAAGCTCTTGTAGCCGCTGTAGGGACCGTAGGTGCCGAAGCCCTTGATGCGGGCCAGGATGATGCGCGGGTTGACCTCTCGCAGCGTGTCGTAACCCAGCTTCAGCCTCTCCAGCACGCCGGGCGCCATGTTCTCCGCCACGATGTCGGCATCCTTGACCAGGTCCAGGAAGATCTGGCGGCCTTCGGGGTCTTTCAAGTTCAGCGTGGCGCTGCGCTTGTTCGCGTTGAGCAGCAAAAAATAGTAGCTGTCGACCCCCTCCTCCTGCGGGCCGGCGGACCGGCCGGGGTCGCCTCGCGTCGGCTCCTCGATCTTGATCACATCGGCGCCGAGCCACGCGAACATTTGGGTGCAGGACGTTCCAGCCTCGAACTGCGTCAGGTCGAGGACCCGCACGTCTTCCAATGCTTTACCCATGGGGTCTCCTTTCTTGCCTCCCAACACTGGAGGCTTGGGCAACAGCCTGATTCATGCGTCCTCCCAGCGGTCCAGCGCCGGGGAGAGGGTGAGCCCGAACCCGGCCCGTTCGGACAGTTGGCACACGCCTTTGGACAGCCTGGGCGGGTCGGTGAACAGCCCGAAGCTCCAGGGGATCCACTCCACGACGAGACCGTTGGGGATCGCGGCCAGAACATGAGCGCTAATCTCCGGGGACAGGTGGCTGACGACCGGGAGATTCAGCTCCTCGGCCCGGGCCGCGACCTGGCGCCACGGTGTGATCCCGCCGACGTTTTTCAGGTCGACCATGACGATGTCGGCGGCTTGCGCGTCCATCAGCCGGTGGTAGGCATCGGGAAAGACGAGCGCCTCGCCGCACGCCACCGGCGCCTGGAGAGCCTGGGCCACCTTCGAGCATCCATCCAGATCGTCTTCGGGCACCGGGTCCTCCAGCCAGTACAGGCCGTGGGCCTCGAGGGCCTGGCCGATGGCGATGGCATCGCCTGGCTCGTAATACTGCAGCGCATCGTACATGATCGCAACGTCCGGCCCGACCGCGGCCCGGACCGCGGATATACGCTCGGCCTCGCGCGCTGGGTCCGACGACCCCCCGGTGCGGATCTTGACGGCGGTGAACCCTTCGCGCACGAAGGAGGCGGCCCTCTCGGCGAGCGTATCGGCTGGGACCGACTCCCACAAGTCGTAGGAGGCATAGGCGCGGACGCTGCTCCTGGAGCCGCCGAGCAGGCGGTAGACCGGCGTCCCGGCGGCACGGCCGTGCAGGTCCCACACGGCGATGTCCACCGCCGAGATGGCCCTGGCGGCGGTCCCGTCGGGGGCGTTCCGGTGGCTGTACATCCGCTCCCACAGCCGGTCCGGCTGGCTCGGGTCCTCGCCGGCGACGACAGAAGCCAACGCGCGAATCGCTTGGGCGGTCTCGGCGACGTCCGACCCGAGGAGCGTAAAAGTATAGCCCGTGCCGGTGTGGCCCGTATCGGAGCGAAGCTGTACGAGGACGTGCTCGATCGACGCCAGCCGCCCGGCCTTGCCGCCCAATTGCACGTTCAGGGGCAGGGAAACGATCTGGGTCCTTAGCGATTCGATCTTCACTGGCCAGCCACCAAGGATTAGAACCGGCGGGCGTCACCCTGGCCCATGCCGTCCCGAGTGCCGGCTCCGGTCGAGCATCCACGACCCGTCGGGACATCCCGAAGCGGGACGAGGGGCATCAAGGCGCTGCGCTCATTGTAAAGCAGCGGCCGTTGGTTGGCTTGACGTTCGGCGTTCATGCCTGCCGCCTTCCACCGGCGCACGGCGAACGCACGTGGGAGACCCCCTTTCGTCTCTCACCCGTCTGAGTGATTGCTTGCAGAGGGGAAGCCACCCAACGACGATGGCCTCTCAACCTCGACGCCACGCCTTATCCCTCCCTGGTTGCTATACTTTCGCCGTGCCGCGTTGCCCCGGCAAAGCCGAAGAGGCGGACCATTGGCCGAGTCGACCAGCGAACCCTACCCGGCGGAGCTCTTCCGGCGTCAGGACGACTCCGACGACCGGATGTTTTACTCCGAGCCGCGCCTCGTCGTCCATATCGACGAACCGGCCATCGAGGCCATCGGACGGTACTTCGAGACGGCTCTCCCCCAGAACGCCGTTCTGCTGGACCTGATGAGCAGCTGGCGGTCCCACCTGCCGGAGGGTTTCCTCAAGAAAAGGCTGGTGGGTCTGGGGCTCAACGAGATCGAGATGCGAGAGAACCCCCAGCTCGACGAGTGGGTGGTCCACGACCTGAACGCCGACCCGACGCTGCCGTTCGAGGACGAGCGTTTCGACGCCGCCGTGGTCACGGTCTCCATCCAATACCTCACACGGCCGGTGGAGGTCTTCCGCGAGGTTGGCCGAGTCCTAAAAGCGGGCGCCGGGTTTCACGTCATCTTCTCCAACCGCATGTTCCCCACGAAGGCCGTCGCCGTTTGGCACGCCGCCCCGGGGCCGGAGCAGCGCGCACACCTCATCGCCACCTACTTCGACCACGCCGAGGGTTGGGTCCCGCCGGAGACGTTGGACGTTAGCCCGAAAGCGGGCTTTCCCACGGACCCAGTGTTCGTGGTGCGATCTCACAAGGCGACGGAGAGCGGCTAGCCGCCGTTCCGCCGTCCGCGGGCTAGCCCTTTTCTCACCCAAAAATCACCCGTTCGGGTGAGGCACAAACGGCACCTCTTGGGTGGATACTTGGAGTCGTCACGTCCTGCCCATCAAGGAGACCGCCCAATGAGCGAGCAAAGCGGCATTACCATCGCGGAGGCCCTTTCGACCGCCGACCGGCTGCTGTTGGCTCGTTATACGTCGCTCCAGCGGCATTTCCTGTTGCGGCTTCTGTACATGGACGCCGTACGCCACTCCGCCGAAGCGGAAGGTGAGCTGGACGATGAAAGGCGCAGGCTCCTGGACAGGGCCATCTACGGCGCGTGGCGCGACTGCGCCGACGAGGGCGTCGGCAACGAGGCCAAGTTGGTCCTCAAGACGGGTTACGACTAGAACCGCCCGTTCCCCTCATCGGGCGTCCTGCTCCTGGCGCCGTCAGAAGTCCCAACCGGTCCCGAGAATGAGCCCGTTCCCGTAACGTCCTGTGGCCGTCTCTCGCTCGATGGTTGTTAGGGCTAGCCGAAACCTCATCCCTGCAATCACCCAACTGGGGGATTCGCATTCGCCGGAGGGGGAGCACAATCGAAAGTACGGGAGCAACTCCTGGAGGAGGCGTCTTGATGATCAGCATCCCCGACGTGGCAGCGAGCGAGACGGCGGAACGGGACGAGCGGCGTTCGAAGGAACACACGCCGCTCCAGCGATACTTCCTCTGCCGGCTAGAGCATCTCCACGCCCTGCGCCGGGCGTCTCGCACCGAGGTGCTCCTGGACGACGAAGACCAGCGGCTGATCGACCTGGTCATGTACGGGGCATGGCGCGACTGTGTGGACGAGGGCGTCGGCGACGTCGCGTCTCGTCTCGTCGGCGTGCCGGCTCCGGGCGCGAATCGTACGACCTCCGCTGCGTGACGCCGCGCGCGCCCCATCGCTAGCACGCCTCGAGCGGCCTCACTCGGCCTGCCGGCGCAGAATCGAGACCTCGTGGCCCGGCGCCGGCACGATCACCTTGGTGTACCAGCTCTGACGGTAGACCCACTGCTGGGACCAACGCTCGCGAAACTTCGTCTCCGTCTTGCGCGCCTCCTGGAACTCCCCGAAGGTCGTCCAGCTCGACGTGCGCCACAAGAACGTGACCTCGTTGCCGTGACCCGCCCCTACCGGGGTCTCCCATGCCCCCACCAACGGAAGTCCCCACGCGGCCATCTGCGGCGCCAGGATGCTCTTGAAGTCCTCCCAGTAGTCCGCCCGCCAATGGCCATCCTTCCCATCGGGCTCGAACTGGACCGTCTCCTCGTAATAAAGGTAACGCCCCGCGTTCTCGCCACCGCCCGAGCCCGCCGCCGGCTCCACCGCCGATTCGGCCCGTTGGTGCAGGATCGAGACCTCATGCCCGGGCGCGGGCACCATCACCTTGGTGTACCACCGCTGGCGGTAGACCGACTGCTGGGACCAGCGCTGGCGAAACTTCGTATCGGCCTTGCCCCCGCTGAGGAACTCGCTGAATGACGTCCAGTCCCTGGTCCGGTAGAGCAGCGTGACCTCATTGCCGTGGCCCGCCCCCACCGGCGTGTCCCATACGCCAACGACGTACACCCCCCGCTTGGCCATGTTGGGCGCTAGCAGGTTCTTGAAATCCTCCCAGTAGTCGGCGCGCCAGTGGCCGTCCTTGCCGTCCGGCTCGAACTGGACCGTCTCCTCGTAGTACAACATAGGCCCCTCCAGAAACGTCCGTTGTCCGCGCGGCCCGGCGGCTCGTCAGGACACCAGGTCCAGCTCGTGGAGGGTCTCCTCCATCGCCCGAACGAAGCCGCGAATATGCCGCTCGGTCATGGCCGCGCTGACGCAGCATCGGGCGCCGCTGCTGGGAAAATATCCCTTGCTGATCATCGCCAGGCAGATATCGTGGATCGTGTCCCGGTCGGAGGAGGAAGCGGTCGCGTAGTCGGTGACGTCCTGGACGGTCCAATGAAAGCCGAAGAGGTGGCCGACGCCGGTGACCTGAATCGGCGCCTCCAGCCGCGCGAAAAGATGCCGCAGCTCCGATCGGACGAGATCGCCCAGGTGGTGCAGCCGGGCGTAGACCTCGGGCGTCATCGCCTGAAGATACGCCAGGCCGGAGACCATCGATAGGGGATGGCCGCCGTAGGTGGCGACGTGGCTCACCTTGGCGTAACCCGTCGGTGTCTTGGTGGGGTCCAACAGGTCCATGATCTCGGCCCGGCCGCCGAAGACGCCGATGGGAAGGCCCCCGCCGGCGCACTTGCCGGTCGTCGTCATATCCGGCGTCACGCCGTAGAACTCTTGGGCTCCGCCGCGAGCGATGGAGAAGGAGATCATCTCGTCGAACACCAGCACGATATCGTGACGCGCGGTGACGTCTCGCAAGGCCTCCAGGTAGCCCGGCGCCGGCGGGATCAGGCCTCCAGCGCCCATGATAGGCTCGACGATCACCGCCGCCAGGTTGTCCTTCTCCCCCTCGATGGCGGCGACCGATCCCTCGGTGTCGTTAAACTCCATAAAGACCAGCTCGTCGCGAGCTTCGGGAAGGACCCCGGCCGGAACGCTGATGTCGCCGGTGCCCGCCGCGCGTCCCACGCCGATCCACAGCCCATCGTGGGTGCCGTGGTAGCCACCGACGGCTTTTGCTACCTTGGTACGCCCGGTGAAAGCTCGGGCCAGTCGCGTGGCGTACATCGTGGCTTCCGTACCCGACACGGAGAAGCGCACCTTTTCGATCGATGGGACACGGTCGATGATTTCCCTGGCCAGGTCCTGCTCGACGATCGAAGGAAAGGTGAAGAACATGCCGTTTTTCATCTGCTCGCGGATCGCCTGCCGCACCTTCGGATGGTTGTGCCCCAGGGGCAGCACGAAGGAGCCGTTCATGAAATCGGTCAGCCGGTTGCCGTCGACGTCGTAGAGGTAGCATCCGTTGGCCCGGACGATGTACGAAGGGTAGGGATGCAAGAAACCCGTGCCCGTCACCCCACCGGGAATCAGCCGGCTGACCTCGTCGAACATCTTCCTGGACTTGGGCGTCCTCTCGCGGTACAGCGTCTCCGCCGTACTCATCGTCTTGGCGTCGTTGGCGGCCATCGACTCCTCCTTCGCCCGGAGCACGGGCCGGCCAGAACACGGGTCGGATGGATGGCGCCAGTATGCGAGGGGCGCCGACGGGTGTCAACGGCGGCGGCTGAGCCGCAGCAGCATAGAGCCGGCAGGCCGTAGAGCCGGGTGTCAACGGCGCTGAAGCGGCCCCACGCCTGCCATTGCCCCAACGCGTATACTCCCGCGGCCCCACGCCCGCCATTGCCCCAACGCGTATACTCCCGTGGCCCCATGCTCACCATTGCCCCAACGCGTATACTCATTAACCACCTGGGCCCACCCGGGCCGCCAGGGGCCTTCGCCGTTTGGCGGAAGCAGTGCAAGGAGGCGAACGATGGTCGCGACCAAGACTTCGAGATCAGCGAAGATCCGCGCTCAGCTCAAACACCCGATCGTCGACTCCGACGGACATCTCGTCGAGCTGCACCCGGTATTGGTGGACTACATCAAGGAGATCGGCGGCGGCGATATCGCCCGCCGGTACGAGTCGCACCCCGAGCTTCGTCGTTGGCAGGGCAAGACCGTCGCAGAGCGGCGCGAGATCGGAGCCCATATCACCCCCTGGTGGGTGGTGCCGACGCGCAACGCCCTGGACCGAGCGACGGCGTCGCTCCCACGGTTGCTGGAGGAGCGCATGGAGGAGCTGGGCCTGGACTTTTGTGTCCTCTACCCCACGGCGGGGACCGTCATGCCCACCATCCGCGACGAGGAGGTGCGGCGCGTCGCCTGCCGCGCCATGAACGCCTACCTGGCCGACCTCTACGGCCCCTATTCCCGGCAGATGACGCCCGCGGCAGTGATCCTGATGGACACCCCCGAGATCGCCATCGAAGAGCTGGAGTACGCCGTCAACACCCTCGGTTTCAAGGCGACCATGGTCGCGGGCTACGTGCAGCGCCCCATCCCCAAAGGCGAATCGGGCCGTCTCGACGCCGAGTACATCGACACCTTCGGAGTCGACAGCCCCTACGACTACGACCCGTTCTGGGCCAAATGCATCGAGCTGGGAGTGCCGCCGGCGAGCCATTCGGGCGGCATGGGCATCGGCTTTCGCCGCTCGGTCTGGAACTACATGTACAACCACATCGGGCACTTCGGCGCCGCGGGGGAAGCCCTCTGCAAATCGCTGTTCTTCAGCGGCGTGACCCGGCGTTTCCCCAACCTGAACGTCGCGCTCCTGGAATGTGGCGTGGGCTGGGCCTGCGACGTCTACGCGGGTATCGTCGGGCGTTGGGAGAAGCGAAACGCGAACGCCATCCATAACATGGACCCCGCCATGCTGGACAAGGAGGCCGTGATCGACCTGATCGCGCGGTACGGCGACCGCCGGGTGACCGAGATGCTGGAGCCGATCCGCTCGTCGATGGACCGTCCCTCGCCGACGCCGGAGGACCTCGACGACTGGTCGCAGTGCGGCATCGAGCGCGCCGAGGACATCCGCGATCGCTTCGTGCCCAACTTCTACTTCGGCTGCGAGGCCGACGACCCGATGAACGTCTGGGCGTTCAACGACAAGGTCAATCCCATGGGCGCGCGGCTGAACGCCATCCTCAGCTCCGACATCGGCCACTGGGACGTGCCCGACATGCGGGAGGTGGTGGGAGAGGCCTACGAGGCGGTGGAGAAGGAGCTGATGACCGAGGACGATTTCCGGGACTTCGTCTTCGCCAACCCGGTGAGGCTCTACGGTAAAATGAATCCCGACTTCTACAAGGGGACCACCGTGGAGGCCGCCGCCGCCAAGCTGCTGGAATCGGAGAGCTAGCCCCGTGACGAACGACAGCGCCCAAGCGCGAGAGCCATCGACTTCCGCGTGACCGACGCACTGGAGGGCCGCCCATGCACCTTTCGCTTTTTCAAACCAGCTTCACCGTCACCGATCTCGACCGCTCGGTGGCCTTCTACCGCGACGTCCTGGGCATGACCCTGAAAGTGACCACGGAGGTCGACGGCGAGCCCCTGTCGACGGTCACCGGCTACCCCCGCGCCAGGTTGAAGATCGCGTTGATGCAGGCCGGCGACCACGAGATCGAGCTCATCCAGTACCTCTCGCCTCAGGGCGCCAGGACCGTGCCTCCCCGGCGCGACGCCGGCAGCGCCCACATGGCCTTTCACGTCGACGACGCCGACTCGGCGTACCGGGAGCTGACGGGCAAAGGCGTCCGGTTCGTCTCACCGCCTCAGGACTTCGGCCAGGTGAACGCCTGCTACTTTCTCGACCCCGACGGCATCACCCTGGAGCTCATCGAGCAAAAAGGCGGCGCGTGATGGTTGGGGGAAGACCAATATTGCGACAGGTCTGCGTGCCATGTGATAAGGCTCTACCAACTGAAGCTCGCCCTGAGGCGCTTGCTTGGCTCCAAGGCCTTTACAGCAAGTTCGATCCCGAGCTCGTTGCACTCGCTGCAAAGATGGTGGAGGTTACAGCGGACATCGATCGGCGGCGCCTTTCAGCGGGGTGTGCCGACTTTGACGGCGAACTGCTCTATATCTTGATCAGAGAGCAGCGGCCGCGCCTCATTTATGAACTGTCTCCGAACGCCGGACATTCAACCGCCTACATGCTAGCCGCCATCGAACAGAACGGCTTTGGTTACGTAAAAGGCTTCGAGCTCGACGCCGCCTTGGGCGGAAATACGCTTGAAACCATCCGGCGGACCGCTGGGGCTGTCGGGAGCTTTGATCGCTACCGGCTCGTCCTGGGGGACGCCACACAGACCGTCCCGAAGGAGCTTGAGAAGGACGGCGAGGGGCCGGACTTTATTCTCCTCGATTCTGTTCATGAGGATTATTTCGCCCGGTTCTACTTCGATATCTTGCTTTCCAGGCTTAAGGCCACAGTGATGATTCAGGACGTTGTTCATTACGATCCCAGGCCCGAGGGATCGACGGAGGCTGATTACGTCCTGAGGGTCCTTGGCGATTCTGGCACTCCGTACTTGCCTTTGGCGCACTATGAGGACCTCCTATCGCCACAGAGGTCGGAGCTTTCGCCCAGGCGCCCAGTTCGTAGCTCTTCCGTTCTGCTGGAAAGCCCTGTTTCTTGGCGCGACAATCCTGAAGCACCGGACTACTCGGACACGGCTTGGGGCCATCTACTGAAGCTGGAGGGGCTCCTGAGCAGAGGCGCCGCCGATAGAGTTGTCGCGGCTTTCGATCCGGTTCCTCATGCTGAAAGCACGAAAGGTTGCGAAATTCCGTCCAGGCTAGCGGTGGTGGGCTCAAAGGTCAACATGACGTCGGCAGTCATTGACTGGTCTGCGAGAGCGAGGGCGGCGGCACGAGACACGACGCATGCCGCGGGGTACCGGTCGCTTCTCCGATGCGCTGACGCATATCTGAGGATCGGGATGAGGAATGAGGCCACCGAATCTATCTGTGAGGCTGCACGATACCTTAAAGTGAGACCCGCCGTGGACCGCGGAAAGATTCGGCGTGAAATGTTAGAGCTGGCAGGCGCTTGCCCGCGATTGTTGCCCAGCCTCATCCGCTCCGGCGGGGTGGGAACGCTCGCCGCGACTCGCCACATGGGGCTGAAAATGCTCAAGGACATGGCAAGGCCTTTCGTCCGGTGGGGACGAAGCGCCTTTACAGGGCTAGCCTAGACAAAGAGCCCTAACGTCGACATCTTGGCCAGTTCCGGCCTCGGTCCAGGTCACGGTGAAGCCATCGGCATCAAGGCTCGTCATCGCAGCCTGCATTGGGTTCGAACCCCAATCGGTTATTACGTTTAAGACAGGAGGATGAGCCATGGGCCGCATAGTGTTCGTCCAAGAGAAGGATCTGGAATGGCAATGGTCACGGAAGGCTACGTGGCCCGGCGCCGCCACCGAGGGTGAGCCCCAAGTGCGCTACAAAGTGTTGAACACTCAGGAGACCGGCGGACCCAACAGCCAGCTTGCCGAGTACGAGCCGGGCCACGTAGAGGCGCCCCACAGCCACCCCCACGACGAGCTGCTCTACATCCTGAGCGGCCACGGCAGCCTGGCCGAGCGGCGGCTGGAGCCGGGGGTTCTGCTCTTCGTCGAGCGCGACACGGTCTACGGGCCGCTGACCGCGGGCGAGCAGGGGCTGACGTTCCTTCGCGTCCAGATGTCGGCCGGCTGAGCCGCATCAGTATTCCGGCCCACGCGGGCTGGCGGCGGCTGAGCCGCGGCAGCATTAAGCCGGAAGGCGTAGAGCCGGGCGGCGGCGGCTGAGCCTACTCCATCGGGAGGTCGTAGAGCCGGGCGGCGTTGGCGCCCATGATCTGGCGCTGGCCCTCCTCGGGCAGCGAGGCGATGTTCTTGATCGCCTCGGAGGCGGGCTCGCCGTCGAAGTGAGGATAGTCCGAGCCCCAGATCATGCTTTTGCCCACCACGTCCCACAGCCGGGGCATGGCGGCCTCCTCGCTCTCGAAGGCCACGAAGCACTGGCGGGCGAAGATCTCGCTGGGCATCGTTTTGATCTCGGGCAGACGCCCGCCACCCGGGCCGCCGCCGTAGCGCACCCGCTTGTCCAGCCGCTCCAGCAACATCGTGACCCAGCTTCCGCTGGCCTCGAGCATACCGATGCGAACGCTGGGATGCCGGTCGAGGACGCCGCCGACCATGAGCCAGGAGAGCGTGATCATCACGTCCATCGGCAGCGCCAGCGCGTCGGGCAGCGTGTGGGAGACCTGCGGGTCGGGCTGCATGATCAGATCGAAGACGCCCTGGACCTCGTTGGTCGCGGCGGGGTGGAGAGCCACCGCCAGGCCCAGGTCCTCCACCGTGGCCCAAAAGCGCTCGTAATAGGGCTGCTGGAGGGCGCGGCCCCGGACCATGTTCGGCCGCACCGCGACGGCCTTGTGGCCCGAGAGGGCGGCGTCGGCGGCGACGTCGACCATGAACGCCGCGCTCTGCATCGGCACCATTGCAGCGCCGAAGAGCCGCTTCGGATAGGGACGGCAGAACTCGGCGAGGTAGCGATTGAACCCGCGGCACATGGCCGCGGCCAGCTCCGGGTCGCGGACGCCGTTGGCCAGCAGACACCACGATGGGTAGAGCACCGCGGCGTCGATCCCCATCTCGTCCATGTCCTTGATCCGCTGGTGGGGATCGAAGCCGCCGGGATTCAAGTCCTCCGGGTTCCAGTGGGCGCGGGCCATGTCGGCCGCGGTCTTGCCGAAGCCGCCACCGCCCTGAAAGTTCCCCTCGCCCACCAGCTCGCCTTCGAGGCAAGCGCTCACGCCGCCGCCGGGGTGGTCGACCATGCGCAACGCCGCGTAGGCGCGGACGGCGGTCGCCGCGTCGAGACAGCGGTCCCACAGGTCCTGGGGCTCGGAGACGTGACCGTCGGCATCGATGACGGGATATGCAGGGCTGTCGATCGGGGCGCCTCCACGTCGGCCAGGCTCTCCCGCAGGATAGCACGACCGGGGCGCGTCGAGAACATCGGAAGTGGCGACGGCAGCAGTCCCTGGTTCGTATGAGGCGGGCGGTATACTGGGAGACGCGGCTCTCGACGACCCGAAGGAGGCGACCGTGAGCGACAAACCGAAGGTTCGCATCGAACGCGACACCATGGGCCCCATGGAGGTCCCCGCCGACGCCTACTACGGCGCGTCGACGATGCGGGCGGTGCTCAATTTCCCCATCAGCGATCTGCGGTTTCCGCGCCCGTTCATCAAAGCCCTGGGCCTCATCAAGCTCGGCGCGGCCCAGGTCAACCAGGAGCTGGGGCTGCTGGACGCCGCCATCGCCGATGCCATCGTCAAGGCGGCGCGTGAAGTAGCCGACGGCGAGCTCGACGGCCAGTTCGTCGTCGACATCTTCCAGACCGGCTCGGGCACCTCCACCAACACGAACGCCAACGAGGTCATCGCCAACCGCGCCGGTGAGCACCTGGGCCAGGCCCTGGGCTCCAAAGCCGTCCACCCCAACGACCATGTCAACAAGGGCCAATCGTCCAACGACGTCATCCCGACGGCGATTCATCTCGCGGCGCTGATCGAGATCGACGAGCGCCTGGTCCCCGGACTTCAAAAGCTACACGCGGCCCTGGCCGAGAAGAGCACCGCCTTTGCTGAGATCGTCAAAACGGGCCGTACGCACCTTCAGGACGCCACGCCGGTGACGCTGGGCCAGGAGTTCGACGGCTACGCGGGACAGGTCGAGCGAGGGCTGCGCCGCGTGGCGGTGGCCCAGGACGAGCTGGCCGAGGTCGCCCTGGGCGGGACGGCGGTGGGCAGCGGCGTCAACACCCACCCGGAGTTCGCGCGGCGGGTCTGCGAGAAGGTCTCGGCGCTGGCCGGGGTCACCATCCGCGAGACCGGCAGCCACTTCCAGGCGCAGAGCACCCTGGACGGGGCGGTCCAGGCCAGCGGCTGCCTCCGCACCGTCGCCATCAGCCTGCTGAAGATCGCCAACGACATTCGCTGGCTCGGCTCGGGCCCCAGAGCGGGATTGGGCGAGCTGGCCCTGCCGGAGGTGCAGCCCGGCAGCTCCATCATGCCCGGCAAGGTGAACCCGGTGATCCCGGAGTCGGTCATCCAGGTCTGCGCGCAGGTCATCGGCAACGACGCCACCATCGCCGCCGGCGGACAGTGGGGCTTCTTCGAGCTCAACACCATGATGCCGGTGGTGGCCTACAACCTGTTGCAGAGCATCAGCCTGCTGGCGGCGGCCTCGGCCAACTTCGCCGACCGGTGCATCGCGGACCTCGAGGCCACCAGCCAAGGCCCCAGCTCGGTGGAGCGCGGCCTCATGCTGGCGACGTCGCTGGCGCCCGTGGTCGGCTACGACAAGGCCACGGCCATCGCCAAGGAAGCCGCCAAGAGCGGCCGTACGATCAAGGAAGTGGCGCTGGAGCTGACGGAGCTGACGGAGGAGGAGCTGACTCGGGTGCTGGACCCGATGGCGATGACGAAACCGAGCGGTGGCTGAGCCACATCAGGAGGCTGAGCCGCGTCATCATCTCCGGCCCACGGCGGTGGCTGAGCCGCGGCGACATTTCCGGCCCATGCGGGCGCCGGCAGGCGGCTGTGCCGACCGTAGCTCGCGAGGAATGACATGATCAAGGCCGTTCTCTTCGACCTGGACGGGACCCTGGTGCAGACCGAGAAGCTGAAGGCCCAGTCGTACGCCGTGGCCGTGCAGCGCATCCGGGGGTTGTCTGAGCCTGATGACCGGGCCATCGAGGCCTACCGGGAGATCGTGGGCGCCAGCAGGGACGTGGCCTCCCGCCATGTCATGAACCGGCTCGATCTGGAAGCCGACCTCGGCCCGCTGGTGGCAGAGCGCGGCGTTTCGGAGCCGTGGGAGGCGCTGGCCGCCATGCGCAAGGAGATCTACGACGGCATGGTAGCCGACCCCCAGGTGATCCGGGACAACCAGTGGCCTCACACGGTTGGGCTGCTCCGAATCGCCAAAGACAGCTTTTGCCACACCGGCCTCGTCACCATGTCCTACCGGCCGGAGGCGCTGCACGTGCTCCGGGCTCTCGAGCTGGAGGAGACCCTCGACGTGATCGTTGCCCGGGAAGACGTGGAGAAAGCCAAGCCGGACCCCGAGGCATACCTGCTGGCGGCCCGTCTCCTGGACGTGGAGCCGGGGGCGTGCCTGGTGCTGGAGGACTCGCCTAATGGCGCCCGCTCGGGAATTGCCGCGGGCATGGCCGTGGTGGCCGTGGCCACGCCCTTCACCCAGGCCGGCCTTCACGAGAGCCAGGTGGTGGACGAATGCTCCATTGTCCACAGCCCCGATGAGCTCATCAAGGTCGTGTCGCGCCGTATCCTGGAGCAAAACCGAAGCGCCGGGTGACGGCCTGGTCGAAAGAGGCCTCGGGCAAGACGTCCGACGGACAGCCTGCGTTCGGCTCTAGCTTCGCAGCGTCGCGCCTAGCTCTTGCTGAAGCCGTTGGAGCAAGCGCTCCTGCGTTCGTTCCGCCTCCTCGTTGGTGAGGGTGCGTCCCGGCGACTGGTAGACGATGCGATACGCCAGGGACTTCTTCCCCGTGGGCAGCTGATCGCCGGTGTACACGTCGAACAGGCTGGCCTCCCGCACCAGTGGGGTCGACTGGATGATGCCTCGGACCGTCTCCGCCGAGATCGACGCGTCCACCACGAGCGCCAGGTCGCGAACGAGTCCAGGGTAACGTGGGACCGGCTCATAGGCCCGGGCCTTGTCTGGCGCCAGCGCGAGGAGCGCGGTCAGGTCCAGCTCGAAATAGGCCACCGTCCGGTTGAACAGATCGAAAGCCTTCAACGCGCGGGGGTGCAGCTCGCCAAGAAGCCCGATCGCCTGGTCGGCCAGGGTTACGCTGGCGGTCCGGCCGGGGTGCAGCAGGCTGTCGGTGGCGGGCCGGTATTCGGCGGAGAGCCCCAGGCCGGCGAACAGCGCTTCGAGGACGCCTTTGCCGTCGAAAAAGCCCAGCTCGCCATCCTCGGACTGCCAAAACTGGTCGCGCCGCGGGCCGGTGAGAACGGCAGCCAGGACCTCCCGCTCGTCGGGCAGGCTGTCCGCCTTGGGTAAGAAGACCCTTCCGACCTCGAACAAGCGAATACCGCCCGGCTGGCCCCGCTGGTTGGCCTCCAACGTCTGCAACAGCCCGCCCCGCAGACTGGTGCGCAGCTCCTCGAGCTCGGACGACAACGGATTGGCAAGCCGCATGGGCTCGGGGCCGCCGGCCTCGGCCTTGTCGCGAACGTCTTTGTTGGTCAGCGAATAGGTCACCACCTCGGTCAGACCTGACGAGACCATCGCCTCGCGGACCGTGTCCTTGAGGGCCAGCATCGGCGCGGGCTCGTAGGCCGGCAGGTCGCCTGCCCGCGTCGAGGTCGGCACCCAGTCGTACCCCTTGATGCGAACGACCTCCTCGATCAGGTCGTCTTCGATCGCAATGTCCGTTCGCCAATAGGGAACGACAACCTCCAGAGCGTCGCCGCCGCCGCGCTCCACCTCGAACCCCAGGGACTCCAGCACGCGCGCCATCTCAGCCACCGAGATCTCAACGCCCAGGAGTCGTTGCGTCCGCTCGAGGGTGATCCGGACCGGCTTGCGGGCGCGGCGGCCCGGATAGACGTCGACCACGCCCTTGGCCGCGACGCCGCCAGCCAGCTCCACCATGAGCTGGGTCGCTCGCCTCGCGGCCGGCAACGGCAGGTCCGGGCTGAGGCCCTTCTCGAACCGGAGCGATGCCTCGGAGCGCAGGCCCACCGCCCGCGACGTGCTGCGATTGTTGACTCCATCGAAGCAGGCCGCCTCCAGCAGCACGCTGGTCGTTCCGTCGCCAACCTCGGAATCGAAGCCGCCCATGACGCCGGCCAGGGCCACGGGCCGGTCAGCGTCGGCGATGACCAGCATGTCCGGTGTGAGGCTGCGCTGCAGGCCGTCGATGGTGGTCATGCTCTCGCCGTCGCCGGCCCGGCGGACCACGATGCGATGCTCCGCCAGGGTGTCGAGATCGAAGGCGTGCAGCGGCTGTCCGTACTCCAGCATCACGTAGTTGGTCACGTCCACCACGTTGCTGATGGGACGCTGCCCCGCCTTCAGCAGCCTGTCCTGCATCCACCGCGGCGATGGCCCTATCTTGATTCCCTGAACAACGCTGGCGGTATACCGGGGGCACAGGCTGGGGTCGACTATCTCCACGCTCACCAGGCTTTCGATGGGGTCGCCCTCTTCGGCGTAGGAGATGTCCGGCTCTTTAACGGACTTACCGGTGAGGGCCGCGACTTCCCTGGCGACGCCCAGCACCGAGAGGCAATCGGGCCGGTTTGGGGTCACCTCTATGTCGAAGATCACGTCTCCCATGTACTCCGCCAAGGGCTTGCCCATGGGGGCGTCCTCCGGCAGCACCACGATGCCCGTGTGGTCGTCACCCAGGCCAAGCTCGCGCTCGGAGCAGACCATGCCCGCCGACTCTACGCCTCGTATCGTGGCGGCCTTCAGGGTCTCCGTCTCACCCGTGCGGGCGTCCAAGAGGAGGGCGCCGACCCTCGCGAAGGCCACCCGCTGCCCCTGGGCCACGTTGGGCGCGCCGCAGACCACGGTTATCTCCTCGTTCCCAAGGCTTACCGTGACCAGTGTCAGCCGGTCGGCGTTGGGATGGGGAACGACGCTGACCACGTGGCCCACGTAGACGTTGTCCCACGTCCCGCCGATGACATGCACCTCGCCAACCTCGTTGCCGGCCATGGTCAGCCGGTGGGCCAGCTCCCCGACGTTGTCGGGGTCAATGTCCACGTACTCTCTAAGCCAGGATAGAGGGATTTTCATGTTGGTGGTCTAGGATTTCTGGC
>JACZVV010000060.1:17524-18054 GCA_022572465.1 Chloroflexota bacterium | reverse complement strand
CACACTCCCGAGCGGCCCTCGACGCGGCTTGCGCCGATGCCGTAGTCCTCGGCCAGGATACGGATCAGAGTATTCTCCAGGGCGCACACATAGTCCTTGACGGCGCTGCGGTCCCGCAGCCGCAGCAGTGGGTAGCCGACCAGCTGCCCCCGACCGTGCCAGGTGAGTTTCCCACCCCGGTCTACGTCAATGACCGGGGTGCCGTCCTGCGGACGATCCTGGGGCTCAGTGCGCTTCCCAGCGGTGTACACGTCGGCGTGCTCGAGCATCAGCAGTGTCGAGTCTGCCGCACCGGTGAGAATCTGGGAATGCAGCTGGCGCTGCAACTCCCAGGCGTGCTCGTAGTCGACAAGCTCAGGATCGAAACCAAGGTACCGAGTCTGCATTGCGGTCATGTGCATAGCCTACGCCTATCCGCGCCTTGACAAGGCGCACTACCGGCTGCCCCCGCTGTTGTGGATAACTTCTGCGGTCCCGGCGAATTCGGTGCATTCTGAGGAGATGCTCCACGACCTCACCCCCGGCTGGAC
>JACZVV010000060.1:0-17514 GCA_022572465.1 Chloroflexota bacterium | reverse complement strand
ACCGAGCGGCTGCTGGGAATTGGGGGTCGCAGCGCCGTCTGGCTGGTCCAGTGCCGTCTGCCCAGCGCATCGGCCATCATATGGGCGGGCCCGAACCCGCCGGACAGGCTCGCCCTGAAGGTGCCGTTGTCCACCGGGCGGAGCTCACCGCCGCTGCGCTCGGCACAGCGCGAGCTGGAGGCAATGCTCCCACTGGTCCATGAGTTTATGGTCCGACCCTGGGGCCTGGTGACCACTGCCGAGAATCAGACGGCTCTGCTGCTGGAGGCCTGCACAGCGGGGTCGCTGGGTCAGCTGCGCCGCTCGGCGGGGCCCCTGAGCCCCGGCCAGTGCGTGACTGCCCTGACCCCGGTGGCGCAGGCGTTGGCTCATCTGCACGAACGCGGAGCCGCACACGGGGACGTCACTGCGGCGAACATTCTGCTCACACCGGAGGGTCGTCCCGCGTTGGGGGACCTGGGGGACGCGGTGCTGCTGGGCATGGACGCTGCCTATGGCACGGCCGAAGACGATGTCAGAGCGCTCGGGTCTGTGGCATGGGGCTGCCTTACCGGCAGAGAGCCGGAACCAGCACCACGCCGAGTACCGCTGCAGAGCCTGGTCCCGGGAGCCGGGGACGAGCTCACAGAACTTCTCGAAGCCTCGCTCAGTCCCCATCCGGCGGATCGGCCCCTGGCCGGAGAGTTTGCCGCTGAGCTCTACTCAGCGGTGCGCGCGGACCCGTTGGACCTGCTGCCAGCAGTCGACGACGCCACGCTGGCGGAGTTGCCGACGGTGCTGCCCGGATCCGGTACTGGCAGGAACGGGGAGCGCTTTGCTGGACGCGTTGCCGACCTGTGGCACCGGGTGCGGCGGTGCCTGCGCAGAAGGCGGTGAGGACCCCGACTTCTGGGGCCCTCACCGCCTCGCAGGATTGGGTCAGTGCTACAGGCCCAGCTGGGCTTCGAAGCTGCCTTCCTCCAGTCGGCTCTTCAGCGTCTGCAGGAACCTCCCGGCGTCTGCTCCGTCGACGATCCGGTGATCGTAGGTCAGAGACAGGTACATCATGTGCCGGATGCCGATGCTCTCTTGTCCGTCAGCATCGGTGACGACCATAGGTCGCTTCACGATGGCCCCTGGGCCGAGGATGGCAACCTGTGGCTGATTGATGATCGGAGTGTCAAACAGGGCGCCGAAGGAACCGAGATTGGTGATGGTGAAGGTCCCGCCCTGGACGTCCTCCATGGTCAGGCGCTCCTCGCGGGCCTTCTTGATGAGGGGGTCTAGCTCCTTGGCCAGACCCGCGATGCTCTTGTCCTCGGCGTGGCGGACGACGAGAACGATCAGCCCCTCGTCGCGGTCGATGGCGACGCCGATGTTGATCTCGCCCTTGACCACGATCTGGTCGTCGCCCCAAACGGCGTTCATCTCGGGGTGCTCCTTCAACGCGCCGACCACGGCCTTGATGAAGAACGGCAGGTAGGTCAGGTCGATGCCCTCCCGGCTGCGGAAGGCTTCCTTGCTCGACTCCCGCAGCTCCACCAGGCCGGTGACGTCGGCCTCGAAGGTGGTCCAGGCATGGGGGATTTCCCTGGCGCTTTTGGCCATGCGGCGGGCGATGGTCGCGCGGACGGGCGTCAACGGAATCGACCGGTCCTTGGCGAGGCCCTCGGGGGCTACGGCAGGGGCAACGGCTGCCGGGAGGACTGGAGTCTCCTGTGCCGCCCCGTCGCGCCGGGCGACGTGGTCCAGCACGTCCTGCTTCCGCACCCGCCCGTGGATGCCGGTGCCCTGGATGAGGGTGAGGTCCACGCCGTGTTGCTCGGCTAGTCTCCGCACTAGGGGTGAGTGCCGTGGCTGCGACTCGGCGCCGGCGGCTGACGGCCCTGCCGGCGGCTGATGACGTTCCGTGACGGCGACGGGCGCGGGCCGGGCCACGGCCACATCCGCCACTTCCTTGGCATCCTCTTCGAGCAGCGCCAGATTTGTGCCGACTGGGACGGTCGTATTTTCGGGCACCAGAATCTTGGAAAGCACCCCCGACACCGGCGACGGCACCTCCACGTCGACCTTGTCGGTCACGATCTCCACCACGGTCTCGAACCTTTCCACCTGGTCGCCTTCCTGCTTCAGCCAGCGGGCGACTGTTCCCTCCAACACGCTCTCGGCCACCTCGGGCATGGTCAGCATGACGGTCACCGGACACCCCCTTTCCCTTGCCCTTTCCCTGTGCCCATCGGAAATGGACTCTCTCTAGCCTAGTAGGCTGCAAGGTCCCGCAGGGCCTGCTTGATCTTATCGGCGGTGGGCATGGCGAACTCCTCGAGCGCCGCGCTGAAGGGCATCGCCGGGATGTCGGGCGACGCCAGCCGGGTGATCGGCCCGTCCAGATAGTCGAAGGCTTCCTGGCCGACGAGGGCGGCGACCTCGGCGCCGACGCCTCCGGTGAGGTTGTCTTCATGGACGATGAGGACTTTGCTGGTCTTCTTCACCGACTCGAGGATCGCTTCCGTGTCGAGGGGCGCCAGGGTCCGCAGGTCTACGACCTCGACATCGATGCCGTCCTCGGCAACGGCTTCGGCGGCCTCCAGACTGTAGTGCGCCATGAGGCCGTAGGCGACCAGCGTCAGGTCCCGGCCGGGGCGACTCACCCGCGCCTTACCGATGGGAACGACGTAGTCCTCGTCGGGGACTTCGCCTTTGACGAGCCGGTAGCTTTTCTTGTGCTCGAAGAACAGCACGGGATCGGGGTCGCGGATGGCCGCCTTGAGCAGCCCCTTGGCGTCATAGGGGGTGGCTGGGACGACGATCTTCAGACCGGGGATGCCGAAGAACAAGCTCTCGACACTCTGGGAGTGATAGGGGCCGCCATGGACGCCGCCGCCGTAGGGCGCCCGCACCACGATGGGACACCCCTGGGCGCCGTTGGTACGGTAACGCCACTTGGCCGCTTCGCTGACGATCTGGTTGACCGCTGGGTAGATAAAGTCGGCGAACTGGATCTCGGCGACGGGCAGCATGCCGTTCACGGACGCGCCGATCGCCACGCCGACGATGGCCGACTCGGCCAGGGGCGTGTCGATTACCCGCTCCTCGCCGAACTCCTCGAGCAGGCCGACAGTGGTCCGAAAGACGCCACCCATGGCGCCGATGTCCTCGCCTAGGAGGAACACCCGCTCGTCCCGCGCCATCTCTTCTCGCAGCGCGTCGTGCACCGCTTGGAGGAGATTGATCTGGCCCATGGCCGACTCCTTACCCCTTCTCGTAGAACACGTGCTGGAGGGCGGACTCGGGCTCGGGCTCGGGGCTCGCCTCGGCCAGCCGGACGGCCTCCTCGACCTCTTCCACCACGGTGGCGCCGATGGCCTCGTCCTTTCGCTTGTCCAGGAGGTCCCACTCGATCAGATAGGCCCTGAGCCGCTCGATGGGGTCGCGGCGGCGCCACGCCTCGACCTCCTCGGGGGAACGGTACAGCCGATCATCGTCGGCGCTGGTGTGGGGCGCGAGCCGGTAGGTCTTGGCCTCGATGAAGGTTGGCCCCTCCCCGGCGCGGGCCCGCTCGACGGCCTCACGGGTTGCCCCGTACACGGCCAGCGCGTCGTTGCCGTCGACGGTGACCCCGGGGAACCCGTACCCCGCCGCCCGCACCGCCAGGTCTTCCACCGCCGCCTGCTTGCTCGACGGCACGGAGATGGCGTAGCCGTTGTTCTCGCAGATAAAGACGACCGGCAGCCGGTGGACGCCGGCGAAGTTCAGCCCTTCGTGAAAGTCACCGGCGCTGGTGGCGCCGTCGCCGAAGTAGACCGCGGTCACGGTCTCTTCCCCTCGCAGCTTGCTTGCCAGGGCGATACCGGCCGCGTGGGGAATCTGGGTCGCGACAGGGCTGGACCCGGAGACGATGTTGAGCTCGGCATGGAACCAGTGGCCGGGCAATTGCCGGCCACCGCTGTTGGGGTCAGCCGCTCGGCCCAGGGCGTTGAGCATGACCTCCTTCGCCGACATCCCCACGGCCAGCACCACGCCGAGGTCGCGGTAGTAGGGCAGCACCATGTCCCGTCCTCTGTCCAGGGCCCACGCGCTGGCGACCTGCACGCCTTCGTGGCCCTCGGCGGTCACGGCGAAGGGCGTCTTGCCGCCTCGCTGGAGGAGCCACATACGCTCGGCCAGGGCTCTCGCTAGCCTCATCACCGTGTACATGGAGAGCAGGTCGTCGGCCGTCAACCCCAGCGCCTCATGCGTGGGCGTCCTCAGTCGGCGTTCGGTCGTCGTCATCAAACGCTCCTCTCCGCGCCACCTCCGGAAACGAACACGCCACCCCTTGACCAGGGGTGGCGTGTTCGTTTACTATGCCCACCGCACTGGCCATTCGCACGAAGGCGGTGCTCTTGGGGCCGGGCGGCTGCACTCCGCTTCGGCCTCTTTCAATTAGATGGAGGTATCGTCTCCACGGTTCACCTCTTCCAGCGCCTGCCGACCCTGAAATGCAGCGACGCCAGTCGCCGCGGGGAATCCGTTCCGCAACTGGCGTCTCACTTCAGCACCACCTTCCTGTGTCCAGGAAGCGCCCAACGCGACGGTGCCGGCCCTGTCGAGTTCAGCCCAGAGGCAGGTCCTCCGAGCTGTCGCCGAACGATCTCGTTACAATCTCATGCTAAGCCGCATGTCGAATTTCGTCAACATAACGAAATCCTTCACAAACGTGGGCCGCGTAAGGGGACAGGATGGCCTCGGGGCGGTCGAGAACCCTGACGGCGCACCCCCAGCGGCACTTCCTGCTCGAGGGCCTGGAGCGCTGCGCCTGGTGCGGGACGCCCATATGGGCGCAAACGTACAAGAACGGACGACGCCCCTAATGGGAGCGCCGCGAATCGCCCTCCATGGCGGAATCGCCCGCGGCGGGTCGATCCCCTGCCATGTCGCCGACGAGCAGGTGGGCACGCTCATTGCGGCTATCGAGCTGGAGCCGGAAAGGTCGGAGGCGGTCCTGGCTCGGATAGCGGTCCGGGACCGGTGGAGCGGGTCCGCATCCAGCGCCTGCAGGTGCAGGAGAAGCTCAAGCGGCTGGGGAAGGCGTACCTCGATCTGCTGGTCACGGAGGAGGAATACAAACGGAGGAAGCGGCTGGTGGACCTGGAGATGGAGTCGCTGGTGGTGCCGCAGGCCAACGCCGCCGAGGAAGCGGGGAGACTGGTGCAGGACCTGCCCCGGCTTTTGGGGTGAGGCCAGTGAGCAGAAGCGCCGCCGACTACTTCTTTTGTTCGAGGAAATCCCCCACGGTTCGAGCCCCTTGCCGATGAGTTGCCGTCGTACGAATAGGCGCTGGACCAATTCACCAGTATATGCTCGATTAGGTCGTACCGACGGCTCCAAAAGACATCACGTGCCGCCCAGGCGCCGCTCTCAGAATGGGAACCACTATACCCGGGATTCCCCATTTTGGCCGCCCCATGCCGATAGCAGGGCGCGAATGAGGCGGTCGGATCCAAAGAGGTATTCCGGCAAGCGCTGGAGCGTATCGGCGGGCTCCATCCAGCACCTGGGTAGTGATTGTCCTTGGGGTCATCGGAGGTGATGTGGGGTAGCCAAGGGGGCGATGTGCGCCTCAAAGGGTGATACCTGAGCGAAATTGCCAGCATACGCACGGTTCCAGGCAATGTGGGGCTGATATAGAGAGTGATGAGCGGATTTCGAGGAGTTTACGGAAATTGACTGAATCAGGAGACGGTGTTAATGTTCAATCTACCTCCGGTGCACCATCAATTAGGGTGCCCACAATTTGATATGGGGAATCTCGGTTAAGACATGTCTACATTGACCTGCATCATGAGTTCAAGCGGCGGCAAGGATATTCTGAGCTTTAGATCGCCTATAAGAGGCAGGCCTTGGAGAATAGCTTGATTCCCTCTGCCGTTGATGGGACCGTGGACTTGCTGCGGCGTAACGGGTTCCCGATCGTGTACGTTCTGTTCCGATGGTACAATTGGTCAGGGACCATAGTTGTCAAATAGATGAGAGTGCTACGACAGGCACTGGGCGTTGGCCGCCGATCGGCGCTGCAGTTGGCACGATTCGTTATTGGGCGAAGTGTCTCCTTTTTTTCCCCTAGACTGCGAGATCGCATCTTGGCGCAGTGGTCTACCTCGGATCGACTGCGATACTTCCAACAATTCTTGTTTCAATCTGTGCTTCAGGTGCTAATGTCGGAATACTACAATCCTACCACTGCTACCGACCGTCGCGAGGCGCTCAAGGAGCTGTGTATGGGTAAAGACAGTGGAGTCGCTTGGGCTAACGAATACGCGAGACGGGGCTTTCCTGATGAATTTACCGATCGAACCCCGATCATTCGCATGCTGGATCGGTGGCTCTCGGCGGGGAAAGCCCGCGAGGTTCACCAAGTAGCCTGTAGCTCAGCACGGGAAGTAGCGTATTTCGCACAGCGGTATCCCCATATTCGATTTGTGGGATCTGATATTGATGGGGCTATTATTTCCGCGTGCCAGGAACGATGGGGCCAGATACCTAATATAAGCTTCACGACACTCGGGTTGGGTGAATTGGGTTCCAGGGAAAAGGAATCTCTCCGCTGTGATTTGGTATTTGACAGTGGTGGCCTACAATATCTTGACGAGCCTACGCTTCGAGCCTTTTTTCGGGCACTCCTGCCCCTTACCCAAAAGCTGATGTTCCACCAGCCTTTGGACATTCGCTTCTTCATGCATAAACATAGCTCCTCGAAACCACGCGGGAATTTCAGCTGGAATCACCCATACATACGCTATCTAAAAGAAGCGGGATGGGAAGACGTAGGGTATGAGGTGGGGTTTATTGAGGAGCATTTTTGGGCAAAAGGAGTTAGCGTGTTTGCGAGGTCCACTTCAATAGGAAAGGTGGGCGCGTACTAAGTAGTCTGTGACGTCTTGTGGCAGTCCAATTGCAATTCCTGATTTGCCAAGCTGCTTTTCGGCGACCCAAAATGTCATCTTAGATCGTACAACTGTAGTACACCAGGATGGATGTCTTCGGTGATGAGGCTAGTCAAGACCCAATACTCGGTCCCTGAATTGCTGAAGTCATAATTGCCAGATTCGTCGATGAACACGTAGCAGTAGGCCATATGACGATCCCGAGAAAAAGCGACCCCCTCAACTAGCCTTTCGGCAGTGCCCCATGGGCACTTTCATTGGGGGGGGGGCCTAGCCCAGATGATATACGTTCTGTCAATCCAAGACAAGTGCCAAGTGGCAGTCAGGCGATCTTTCTCACCATCCATCGTATATCCGCTTCCCGTCCAGCCCCTTTACTCGTTGGTATCTCCCGTGCACATCCGCCTCTCATTTGGAGTGCAAAGGGCCACCCGCTCCGCGCTTCGATGGCGCTGGCTCGTCAAGGCTCGTCTCGAACGCCGGGGGAGTCGACTCAGTCGAAGCGAAGGCCGACGCGCACGCGGTCCTCGCCGGGGACGCTGCGGGAGAGGTAGGCGATGGCCTGGTCGATCTGGTCGATGGTGAACACGCCGCCCAGCAACTCCTTGGTTGGAATCCGGCCCGCCGCCAGGAGATCGACCGAGGCGCGCATCGATCCGGGCGTGAATCCGGAGCCGCCCACGATGGTCAGCGACTTGAACACGACGGTGTCGGAGACGAAATTTTGAACCGGCTTGGAATGCTTGAGACCAGCCAGGAGGACCCGGCCTCGCGACTTCGCCATCGCGACGGCGAGGGGGACGGTGGCGGTGGAGCCGTCAGCAATGTCCATGACCACGTCGGCCATGGCCCCGCCGGTGATCTCGGCGACCCTCGCCACCGGGTCCTCGTTGTCGACATCGATGGTGTGGCTGGCGCCCACCGTCAGGGCTGCCTCGAGACGGAGGCCGTCGTTGGCCCTGCCGGTGGCGATGACCTTTACCGCCCCGGCCAGATGGGCGGCGACGACACAGGCCAGGCCCTGATGCCCGGGGCCTTCGACGACGACGGTGTCTCCGGGCTTGATGCCGCTCAAGGTGGCCCAGTTGAGAGCGTTGGCCAGCGGTTCGAACAGGGTCAGCTCCTCGGCGGGCACGTCGCCGGGGAGCTTGAGCAGGTTGGTCCCGGGCAGGATCGCCATGTATTCGCCGTAGCCGCCCCACAGTCCCGGCCCATCGTCGACGCCCATCGTGTACCCGTAGAGCTGCATCTGGCGGCATCCGAGCTCGCCGCCGCGGCAGGCGGCGCAGCGGCCGCAGCGCAGGATCTCGTCGACGGCCACGCGGTCGCCCACGGCCAGAGTCCAGGCCGCGCCGGCGTCCATGCGCTCGACGCGTCCCACGGTCTCATGGCCGGGGACGACCGGATACTTTCCGTTGGGCACCAGCATCTGTCCGTCGAGCTGGGCCAGGTCGCTCCCGCACAGACCGACGGCTTCGACGCGGAGGACCAGGCCCCCCTCCGGCGGCTCGGGCATCGGGAACTCTCGAACGTCGTGCTTGCCGTCCCCGGTGAAGACCACCGCTTTGACCGTTGCCATGCTCGCCTCCGTGCATCCGCCGGGCTTCCCGCCGGCGGGATGGGCAGAGCATAGCAAAGGCGTGAGGGCGTGACGACCCCGAGGGAACATGCGCCGGCCATTGCCGGAATTCGTCTTCGCATTGATTTGTCGCGGCTGCAAATGTAGAATGCCCGCGAGTCTTAGCTTAAGGAGCGCCCACCATGGCCGATACGATCAACGTCGACGTCTATTACGACTTTCTCTGACCTCACGTCTACCAGGCAGCAGTTTGGCTGCGGCAAGTGAAAGCGGTCCACGGCGATAAGCTCCGGGTGTCCTGGAAGAACTTCTCCCTGGAGGAGGTCAACAAGAAGCAACCCGAGGACTGGCACGTGTGGGACCAGCCCGACGACTACCCCACCCGGGGCCTGCCGGCCTTTCGCGCCGTCGAGGCGGCGCGGCTTCAGGGCGACGACGCCTTCGATCGGATGCACTTCGCGCTTCTCGAAGGACGCCACCAGCGTCGCAAGGACTTCACCGACGCCGGCGACATTGCGGAGCTGGCCGCCGAAGCGGGCCTGGACGTGGAGCGATTCAAGCGAGACGTGGCCGACCGCTCCCTGCTCCGGCGCGTCGCCGACGACTATGCGGATTCGGTGAAGGTCGGCGTCTTCGGCACGCCGACCTTCGTCTTCGAGAACGGCTCGTCCTTCTTCATGCGCATTCGCGCCGAGGAGGACGACCAGGCGGCAGCCCGGACGTTCGACGGACTCTACGAGCTGTTCGTCAAGCAGCGCAACGTCGGCGAGGTCAAGCGCCCCACACCCCCCAGCGATTAGAGGAGCGCTAGCGGAAGACCTCCCGCGCCTGGGCAACCAGGTCGTTCGGCAACGCGATGCCCAGCCGGTCCGCGGTACGCTGGTTGAGCCACAGGTGAACGGCGTTCTCCGGGGGCGTGACACGTTGCGGCACGCCTTCGCCCCGGAACACCGCCGCCGCCAGCTCGCCTGCCCGTCTGCCGTTTCGCTGGTAGTCGATGCCCCACGAGGCCAGGGCGCCCCGCTTCGTGAGCGATTCGCTCCAGGCGAACACGGCGACCCCGGCATCGTCGGCGGCACGGCGCACCACGTCGAACTCGTCGTCCAGCAGGTTGGAGGGAGAGAGTACGATCCCTTGAGCGCCGGCGTCAATGGCGTCCCGGACCGCTTGCTGAACCTGGTCGGCTCCGGTCAACGCGACGGAGAACACCTCGAAACCGCTTCGCCGGGCCTCGTCGCGGGCCAGGTCCCGCCCGGCAACGGAGTCGGGGTCCCGGGCATCGTAGAGCAACGCAAAGCGTTCGGCTTCGGGCGCCAGGCGGCGTAGGACGCTGACGGTTTCGGCGGTCAGCGGATAGGCCACGGCCCCGCCGACGATCGTCGGATGGAGCCAGGGCGGTTCCGACGCTCCACCCACCGTCGGGTCGGCGCTGGCGGCGAAGAAGACCTGCTTTCCCTTGGCGGCGCCGATGGCGGCCTGGAGGGCAGGCGTCCCGATGGCGAACAGATAGTCGACCTCCTCGTCCTCGATGAGGTCCCGCGCCAAATTTTGAAGGGGCTCGTCACGGAACTCGGCGTTGCGTCGAAGGAAGCGCGCGTTCTCTCCGGCCTTGAAACCGGCGTCGCTCAACGCTTCCAGGAACCCCGTTCGCGCCTCCTCCACGGCGTCGCCCTCGTCAGGCTCCAGAATGCCGACGACGAAGTCGACGTCCCGGCACCCGGCGGCCAGCAGCGCCAGCACGATGGCGAACAAAAGCAGGGCTACGGGGCGATGGGATCCCGCGAGAGGATTGCGGAACGCTGCGATGGAGTCGAAAAAGCGCATGGCCGACAGGAGAGAACCCCGCATCCGATGATAGGAGTGGCGTTTCGCCGTGTCAATCAGGGTGGGCGGCGCCTGAGCCGGCGGCTGAGCCGCATCACTATTAGGCCGGAAATGCCGATGTGGCTCAGGCGGCTGAGCCGCGGCAACATTAGTCCGGAAACGCCGATGTGGCTCAGCCACCTCAGCCGCGGCAACATTAGTCCGGAAACGCCGATGTGGCTCAGCCACCTCAGCCGCAGCAACATTGGTCCGGAAATGCCGATGTGGCTCAGCCACCTCAGCCGCAGCAACATTGGTCCGGAAATGCCGATGTGGCTCAGCCACCTCAGCCGCCGCAACATTGGTCCGGAAATGCCGATGTGGCTCAGCCACCTCAGCCGTCGCTCCTTGACAGGGTTCATGGGCGATCGGTAGGATGAAGACAGCAGACAGGCCCAGCCCACTGCCAGGCGTTTTCCGGGGCTTTGCCCCGTTGCAATATGGGTGTGGCGCCGCTTGAGGCGCAGCATTGTTCGAATCTCTTCGTCCTATCTTTCCCGAGACGGCTTCCGTCACGCCGGAAAACCACCTGGCGATCGGCGGGACCGACGTCGCCGAGCTGGTCGAACGTTTCGGCAGTCCCCTCTACGTCTTCGACGAGGCGACGCTCCGCAGTCAATGCCGGCGTTTCGTCGAGGAGTTCTCAGCCCGCTACCCCAACGTCCTGGTGGCGTATGCCGCCAAGGCGTTCCTCACCCGGCCCCTGGCCCGTATCCTGGCCGGCGAAGGGTTGGGTCTGGACGTCGTCTCCGCCGGCGAGCTGGCCATCGCCCGGGCCGCGGAGTATCGACCCGAGCTGGTCTATTTCCACGGCAACAACAAGAGCCCCGAGGAGCTGCGAGAAGCGCTGGACTGGGGCATCGGCCGCGTTGTCGTCGACAACTTCCACGAGCTTCAAATCCTCGGCGGCCTGGCGGCGAAATCGGGGTCCCGGCCGGAGATTCTCCTGCGACTCTCTCCAGGCGTCGATCCGCACACTCACCAGCACACGACCACCGGAATCGTGGACAGCAAGTTCGGGTTCACCATGGAGAACGGCGACGCCGAGCGGGCGGTCGCGTGCGCCCAGGCATCTGCGAGCCTCCGCCTGGTGGGAATTCACATCCACCTGGGCTCGCCGATCTATGAGACCGGGCCGTTCCAGGAGGGGATCGAGGCGGCCCTCGCCTTCGCCTCGGCGATGCGCGACCGCCACGGCCTGGAGCTCCAGGAGTTCAGTCCGGGCGGAGGCTTCCCGATCCAGTACACCGTCGACAGACCGGCGCCGCCCATCGGAGAGTTCGCTGAAGTCATCTGCAATGCGCTCAAGGAGGGATGCCGGCGGCATGGGTTCGACCTGCCCCGGCTGGTGATCGAACCGGGCCGGGCCGTGGTGGGCCGGGCGGGCGTCGCCGTGTACACCGCCGGCGCTATCAAGCGCATACCAGGGGTGAGGAAATACGTTTCCGTCGACGGCGGCATGGGCGACAACATCAGGCCGGCTATCTACGGATCGAGGTACGAGGCCGTCGTTGCCAACCGAGTCGAGGCCGGCGACCGAGAGATGGTGACCATCGCGGGCAAGTATTGCGAGTCGGGCGACATCCTGGTCCGGGACGCGGAGCTGCCGACGGTCGGTCCCGGCGACTTGATCGCCATCGCCGCATCCGGCGCCTACTGCATCCCCATGTCGAGCAACTACAACGCCGTGCCCCGACCGGCCATCGTCCTGGTCAACGAAGGCCAGGCCCGCTTGCTGCGCCGCCGGGAGAGCATCGAAGACCTGATGCGGCTGGACGTGGACTAGCGATCGCCGGGGAACCGCGCCATGTGGAAAATCATAGGACATGAGCGAGTCGTCGAGGCCCTGCGCCGCAGCGTGGAGCAGGGCCGGGTCTCCCACGCCAACCTCTTCACCGGGCCGCCTATGATCGGCAAGGCTACGCTGGCGATGAACCTGGCCCAGGCGCTGAACTGCCTCGGTGAGGAACGCCCCTGTGGCGAGTGCGTTCAGTGCCGCCGGATTCGAGAGTCCAAGCACGCCGACGTGCAGGTCATCCGGCTGGGACCCGGCCTCGACGAGGACGACGATAGCCACAAGGCGATCTTGACCGAGCAGATCGAAGGGCTCCAGCAGGCGGCGGCGCTCCAGCCCTTCGAAGGGCGGGCCAAGGTGTTCATTATCGAGGCGGCGGAGCTCATGTCGGCGGCGGCGGCCAACCGGCTGTTGAAGACGCTGGAGGAGCCGCCGGCGACGGTGTACATGGTCCTGCTGGCCGATGACCAGCGACGGCTGCTACCCACCGTGACGTCGCGATGCCGCGTCTACGAGCTGCGCCCGGTGCCGCTGGAGACCATCGAGACGGCGTTGACTCGCGACCACGCCGTCGATGCGCCGGAGGCCCGAAGGCTGGCCCGATTGGCCGAGGGCCGGCCTGGGTGGGCTCTGGCCGCGGCCCGAGATGCGGCGGTGTTGGAGGACAGAGAGGAAGACCTGAACGAGATCGTGGAGCTCGTCTCGCAGAGCGATCACCAGCGGCTGGCCGTCGCCGCGAGGATGGCCAATCGTTTTGGCCGCCGCCGCGCCGAGGTCGGCCAGTGGCTGGGCCTGCTCCTTCAGTGGTGGCGGGACCTGTTGCTGGTGAAGGGCGGTAGGCCCGAGATGGCGGTCAACGCCGACAGGTTGGAGACGCTGGAGGAGACCGCCGCCGAGCTGTCTCTTCAAGCCATCGCCGACGCCCTGCGGCGGGTGGAGGAAGCGGCAGACCATCTGGAGAGAAACGTCAACCCGCGTCTGGCCCTGGAGGTGCTCATGCTGCACCTTCCCGTGGCCGGCCAGCGGCAGGCCGCCCTCGCGCCGGCGGGGTAGCGACCCGAAGGAAAGGAAAAGACCATGGCCGGAGTGGTAGGAATCAGGTTCTCCAAAGCCGGGAAGATCCAGTATTACGACCCAGGGGACGAAGAGCTGGATATAAACGACTACGTGGTGGTGGATACCGAACGAGGCGAGGAGCTGGGGTATGTTGCCATAACGCCTAGCCAAATCATCATGAGCAAGTTCAAGAGCGCGCCTCCTCCGATCGTCCGCCACGCCAGCCGCGAGGACATCGAAGAGCGCGACCGGTTGAGGGCGGACGCCGACAAGGCGTTTCAGGAATGCAAGGCGCTGGTGCGGGAGCTGAGGCTGGAGATGAAGCCTGTCGACGCTCTGTTCACCCTCGACGGCCACAAGCTGACGATCTCGTACACTGCCGACAACCGGATCGACTTCCGGGAGCTCTTGCAACGGCTGGGACGGAATGTGCGGGCGCGAGTGGAGCTACGGCAGATCGGGCCGCGCGACGAGACCAAAAAGGTGGGGGGCATGGGGCGGTGCGGCCGCGAGCTGTGCTGCTCGACGTGGCTGGTCGAGTTCCAGCCGGTGTCGATGCGCATGGCGAAGGAGCAGGACCTGCCGTTGAGCCCGGCGGGCCTGGCGGGCGTATGCGGGCGGCTGCGCTGCTGTTTGCGCTATGAGTACGAGCAGTACCGGGAGCTGAAGCGCGGCCTGCCGAAGATCGGCAGCAAGGTCGAAACGGCCCAAGGTCCAGCGACGGTGGTGGTGGGGCACCCGTTGAAGCAGACCATCACCGTGCGTCTGGAGGATGGCACCTGGACCGAGCTGCCCATGACCGAGCTCCTACAGGCCAGTCCCTCGTAACGACCGAGAGCGGTCGTGACGGCGAACCGGCGAGCACGGCGCCGCTAACGTTTGGCGCCCCGGGCCTGTGCGGTTCGTCGCGCCGCCGGTTGGCGCACGATGCGCTGGTGCGGTAGGATCGGCTTCTAACCACGCACGAAAACCAAAAGGAGCGCTCAAGATGGCGATGGCTAAGTCGCCCGCCGAGTTCCCGATCCCCGCCGACGTGGAGGGTTTCTGGCAATGGGACAAGATGCACTGCCCCCGTCCCCAGACGCCGGTCACCGAAGAGGTCTTCCTCCGGGGGATTTCGGAAGGGTTCTCCAAGGCGATGGACGAGTTCGCCAGTCCCGTCGGCATGGCGTACAGGGTGATCAACCGGTACGCGTTCTCGACGATGATACCGTTCGATCCGGGCGCCGAGGGCATGGAGGCGAGGATCGGCCGCTATCAAGAGATTACGGCGCGCATGGTGCCGCAAATCGGCGACCTGTGGGAGCGCGAATGGCTGCCTTCCATCCTTCCAGGCCTGGACAAGGCCCGCGCCTTCGACTTTTCGGCCATGAGCGACTCCCAACTCCTGGACACGCTGGAAGAGATGCGTCGCGACTTCGTCCAACGGTACGTCGTCCACGGCCGGATCAACTTCATCCTCCTCGCGGCCAGCGGGTTCGCCGACTTCTACAACGAGGTGTTCAAGCCGTCGGACCCAACGGAGCCCTACCTGCTGCTCCAGGGCTTTCCGACCCGGTCCGTCGATGCGGGCCGGGGCCTGTGGCGCCTGGGGCGCATGGCCAAAGCCAACCCTGATATCAAGAGGCTGTTCGAAGAGGTGGCGCCGGGAGAGATCCTTCCACGCCTGGCCGGCTTCGACGCGGGCCGGAGCTTCGCCGGCGAGTTCGACACCTACCTCGACGAGTTCGGTTGGCGCAGCGACGCCTTCGAGCTCTCCGATCCAACCTGGCGGGAAGATCCTCGCATTCCTCTCAATACGCTGCAGGGCTATATCTCCCTCGATGACGACTCCGACCCGGAGGGGCGCTTTCAGCAGGCCGTGTCGCTGCGGGAGCGGCTGCTGGCCCAGGCTCGAGAGCGTCTCGCCGGCGACGGCGAAAAGCTCGGCCGGTTCAACGAGCTGTACGAGATGGCGCGCCACTACCTCAACGTCACCGAGGACCACAACTACTACATCGACCAGGTGGGCAACGGCGTCGTACGGCTGCCGATACTGGAGATAGGCCGGCGCCTGGCCCGCGGCAACGCCCTGGCCGGCGAGCGCGACGTCTTTCTGCTGTATCTCGACGAGATGCGCGAAGGTCTGTCGGGCAAGGACCAACGTCCTCTGGCGGCGCAACGCCGCGAAGAGCTCGATCGATGGTCGAAGATCGTCCCGCCGCCAATGATCGGCGAGCCGCCCCCTCCCAACGACGACCCCATGGCTGCTGCGTTCATGAAGATGTTCGGCATGCCGCCGGAGCCCAGCCGCGACCCGGCGATCATCACCGGCAACCCCGCGTCGCCGGGCACCGTCCAGGGACGGGCGAAGGTGGTGCGGGCCCTCTCCGAGGCCAGCAAGGTCCAGCGCGGCGACATCCTGGTCTGCGAGATGACCATGCCGCCGTGGACGCCGCTGTTCTCCACCGTCGCCGCCGTCGTCGCCGATACCGGCGGCGTCCTCAGCCACTGCGCCATCGTCGCCCGGGAGTACGGCCTGCCCTGCGTCGTCAGCACCGTGGTGGGCACGTCGGTCATCAAGGACGGCATGATGCTGACCGTGGACGGGTCCAAGGGCATCGTGCGCATCGACGCCCAGGCCTGAACGCCGGCCCGAGAGCGGCGACGACTCGAAAACGAGAGGCGGGACCCTCCGGTGCAACCGACCATCGGCCTCACGCTCGGGCTGGGCGACGACGTCCGTCGAAGCAGGGTGATCGAGTTCGCGCAGCGGGCCGAGGAGTTGGGCTACGACTCCTTGTGGGTCGGCGAGGCCTGGGGCCGCGACCTGTTCACCGTCCTCACCCACATCGCCTGCCACACCTCGCGCATCAAGCTGGCCACCGGCATCGTCAACGTCTACAGCCGGACGCCGACGCTGGTGGCCCAGAGCATCGCCTCGCTGGACGACATCTCCGAAGGCCGGGCGATCCTGGGTCTGGGCACCAGCGGCGCCAAGGTCGTCGAGGACTGGCACGGCGTGCCTTACGAGCAACCCATCCAGCGCACGCGGGAGTACATCGAGATCGTGAACCTGGTCGTCAGCGGCGAGCGGGTCGTCTACGACGGCCGGTTCTTCAAGCTGCGAGACTTCCGCCTGCGCTTCTCTCCGCCAAGGGACCGTATTCCCATCTACCTGGCCTCCATGGGGCCCAAGAACGTGCAGCTCACCGGGGAGCTGGCCGATGGATGGGCGCCGGTCTTTTTCGCCCCCGGCTACCTGGACCGATTTCGGGCCGACCTCGAGCTGGGCGCTCGCCGGGCCGGGCGCAGCGCCGGCGATGTGACGATTGCGCCGTGGATGATCGCCTGCGTCTCCGACGATGCGGCGCATGCCAGGTCGCTCATACGGGGACACATCGCCTACTACGTCGGCGGGATGGGCCGCTACTACAGCGAGCTGATGGCGCGGTACGGCTTCCAGGAGGAGGCCGCGCGGATCAAAGAGCTGTGGGTGACCCGACGAGACCGGGACGCGGCGCGGGACGTCGTCACCGACGCCATGATCGACGCCGTGGCGATTATGGGCAACGCGGCCCGGTGCCGCGAACGCATCGTCGAGCTGGCGGCCCAGGGCATCGAATCGCCGGTGCTGATGATGCCTCACGGCGCGTCGGGGCAGATGGTCAGGGAGACCATCGACGGCCTGGCGCCCAGCGCTTTCGCCTGACACGCCGCGGGAGGCCGGTCCCCCGCGCCGCCCGCCTCGGCCCTGACGTGTCGACGGTTCCCCACTCCCGCTTGCCGCCTGCCTGGGGCAGACCCGCTCCGCACGGGACGTTCGTGTTGCCGTCGACGCCGCGGCTGCCTCGCGGGCCGTTGAAGCAAGCGCACGCGAGTGTTACAGTACGCCCCGCGTCTAACATCGATGGCAAAGGAGAAACGTATGGAGTTCGGCATCATCGTGCAAGGACACGCGCCGGGGCAGGCCAAGGCCCACAGCCCGGTGTACGAGCAGGACTGGGTGCGGCGGGAGCTGGAGCTCATTCGTGAAGCGGACAGGCACAACTGGAAGTACGTCTGGGTGACGGAGCACCACTTCCTGGAAGAGTATTCGCACCTGTCGGACAGCGCGACGTTCATGGCCTACGCCCTTGCACAGACCGAACGAATCCACATCGGCTCGGGCATTTTCAACATGAACCCCATCGTGAACCACCCGGTCCGATTAGCCGAGCGGGTCGCGATGCTCGACCAGCTGAGCCAGGGACGTTTCGAGTTCGGAACCGGCCGCGGCGCCGGCAGCCACGAGATCGGCGGGTTCGGTCTCGCCAGCGATGAGACCAGGGCCAACT
>JACZVV010000059.1 GCA_022572465.1 Chloroflexota bacterium | reverse complement strand
CCGGGCGACGAGTTCGTCGCCTCGCAGAGCATCGACGATCCGGGGGTCCTGGTGCTGTCGGAGTTCTGCGGCGCCGCCGAAACCATGACCGAGGCGCTGATGGTGAATCCCTACGACGTCGAAGGGACCGCGCGAACGATCCACAAAGCGCTGCGCATGCCCCTCGCTGAGCGCCGCGCCCGATGGAAGATCCTGTTCGCTGAGGTCTCGACCAATACGTCCCAGGTGTGGTCCGACCGGTTCCTCGAGAGCCTGGTCGAGGAGACGTGACCTGGGAACCAGGCGACGCCACGGGCGATCGCCGAGCCTGGGGTTCGCGTGCCAGCGCTTGAGGCGGCGGTGGCGCGATGAGGTCGAACCTTGGTTCCGTCTAGCCACACCGTGTTGCACTCTCGGAGCCCTGGGTCGATCTACGCCCTTCGCCTCTCGGTAGAACAACCCTGTAGGTCTGACTGACCAAGCAGGGGCTTCACTTGGACACGCGGATACGAACAGGGTCTTGCTTCCCCGTTCTCTCGACCAGCGCGTCGTTGCCGGCACGGATGATTTTGAGGCTTACCGATCCCTCGCCTACCTTGAGGTTTTTGATCTCGACCCAGTCGAGAAAATCCGGCAAGCGCGGGTGGGAAAATTCAATGACGTTGACGGGACTGTTGATGGTAAGCCCCAGGCAGGATTGGAGAAGGGAAAAAACGGCCGCCGCAGCCCAGGATTGTGGTGAATTGGCCACCGGGTAACGGATCGGGCCTTCACCTTCGCGCCAATTGAAACCACAGATCAACTCCGGCAAGCGGGGGAGTTCCATATACCTACTGGCGTCGAAGAGACGGTCCAGAATCTTGACGGCGCCGTCCTTTTCTTCGTAGATGGGTCGCGCTAAACCACGGGCGATCATCACATTATCATGAGGCCATACGGAGCCGTTATGGTAGGAAATCGGGTTGTAGCGTGTCTCCGAAGCGGCAACGGTGCGGATGCCCCACCCAGAAAACGAGTCTTTGTCGAACAATGTTTTGGCCACAAGGCGGGCATGTTCCACGCTGGCGATTCCGGAAAACAGGGCATGTCCCGCATTGGAGGTCCGGACCAGGCATGGTTGTTTGTCGCCGTCCAGGGCAAGTGCGTAGGTCGAAAGCTCATCGCTCCAGAAGCTGCGCTCGAATTTTTCCTGAAGGGTCGCCGCCTGTTCGCACAGCTCCTCCGCCTTCTCCGTCAGCCCAAGGAGCTCGGCCAAATCGGCTGCCTTTGTCTTTGCGGCGTACACATAACCTTGGACCTCACATAGGGCAATCGGACCGTTTGCAGCTCGACCGTCCTGGTGAAAAACAGAATCCTCGGAATCTTTCCAACCTTGATGATGGAGGCCGTTAGGAGATCGCCGCTGGTATTCCACAAAACCGTCGCCGTCCAAATCCCCGTAGGTATCAATCCACTGCAAGGCTCGATCGATGCTGGGCCAGATGGTCTTGATAAACGCGAGGTCGCCTGTCCGCTCGTAATACTCTCCCGCGAGCATGACGAAGAGCGGCGTTCCGTCGACGCTGCCGTAGTAGAGACCGAAGGGGACCTCGCCCAACGCAGCCATTTCGCCGTGACAGGTCTCGTGGAGGATCTTCCCGGGCTCGGCGTCTCGCTCAGGGATGTCCTCTGTCGCCTGAGTCGATGCCAGGTACCCCAGGACGCCCTTGGCCAAGTCAGGATTGAACCACAGGCACTCCATCGCCGTGATGATGCCGTCCCGGCCGAAAATCGTATTGAACCACGGCACCCCGGCATAGGGGTAGGGGCCATAGGGCGTGTTGGTGGTCATCATGTCGATGTCCGCTTCGGAGCGGCGCAGCCATTCGTCGAACTGTTTGTTTGAGCTCGTGATTTCGCAGACTTGAGCCTTGTGGGCATCCCGGCCTTCCGATGCCTTGGAATAAGCGCTCGTATAGGTGTCACGGTTTGTCTCGGCGTCGCCTGATTCACACCGAACAGTGAGGAAAACCGTCGCTTCTCCCTTGGGCTCGAGGCGTACTGCAAATCGGGCGTCAGATGCTGAGATATTGTCCGGTTCCGGCGAGAACTCCAGCCTCGTCCTGCGAAGAACGCCATCAAGCCCCAGGTACGCCAAGACGATGGTGTTTGCGTTCACCGAGGGTTCGAGCATGTGGCCTCTCCGTTCCCTCTTCATGCCCCGCACCTCGAAGATGTCGGCGAAATCGGCCTCGAACCGGAACCGCATCGAGAGATCAAATTCCTCGTCGCCGTAGTTCCGAATTCGCAGACACTCGTATGAACCTCGCTCCCAGAGGAATTTGGTGCGGGAGATGTGCAAGGTATCTCGTGGCTGCTTTACCTCTGAATCAGTGCACATATCCGGGTTCGTAAGGTTGACGGCCAGGTGGCCGTTGTCCTCACTGACCATCGAGCCGAGCAGGAGAGGTCGCGTTTCCGCATCCCCTTCGCCAACGACGAGTTCCATGCGAGAGAGAAATCTCGTAAACTCGTGGTACAGCCCCTGCTCCCCCAGCCCAACCGGCAGGATATCCCCGTAGCGGTCGAACACTGCGAATGTGTCGGCGTGTTTCAGAACCTGGGTGCGTTCCTCAGCCGGAGAAGTGGGTGCGAGTATATAGCTCTGGTCTTTCACCCTGGCGACCTTTGCCAAGATAACCTCCGTTTTTTCGATCCAGGGGTTCCGTCGTTATGACACCAGCCGTTGGTAGATGGCCAGATAGTCCTGCGCCATCCGAGAGGCCGTGAACCTGTCCTCGAAGACCTGGCGGCAACGTTTCCTGCTCAAGCTGGAGACCCGCTCGACCGCCGCCACTGCGTCTTCTAGGTCGTCGACGATGAACCCGGTTACTCCATCCTCTATGACCTCTTCGACGGAGCCACGGCGGTATGCGATGGTGGGCGTCCCGCAAGCCATGGCCTCGATCATCACCAGGCCGAAGGGCTCCGGCCAGTCGATCGGGAACAGCACGGCGTATGCTCCCCCCAAGAAGTCACCTATGTCGTGATAACGGATCTCACCCACGAAATCCACCCGCGGGTCTTCGAGAAGGGGCTCCACAACGTGCTGGAAATACTCCTGTTCTTCCGGCCCGACCCTGCCCGCAACCTTGATCTCCATGCCGGCACACCTGGCGATCTCGATAGCACGGTCCACCCCCTTCTCGGGGCAGAGACGGCCGAGGAAAGCGAGATACGATCCGGCACGCCCGTGGAACGCGTAAAGCTCATCCGGCAGTCCGTGATAGACCGTCGCCTGCCAGTTCAGCCGGGGTACTGGCGCCCGCTGGGCATCCGATATCGAGGCCACGGGCTGATGGCGGATCTCTTCGAATAAAGGTGCCAGATCAGGGATATCCAGACGAAAATGAAAGGTGGTCAACTGGGGCTTTTTTAGCTGAACCAACAAGGGAAAGTGCAGGAAGTCGATGTGGAAGTGGATCACGTCGAAGGATGCGCTGGCCTGGATCACCTGACTTAACATATGGGCATAGTGGCCCATTACTCTCTCGTGAGTCTGCGCCCGGAGGGACTGGGGACAGGGCGACACCAAGCGGGCGCTGGTGGTGGAGTCTCCGCTGGCAAACAGCGTGACCTCGTGGCCCTGGCGCACCAGCTCCTCGGTAAGGTACGATACGACCCGCTCGGTGCCGCCGTATGCCTCCGGAGGCACGCTCGCATACAGTGGCGCCACCTGTGCAATCTTCATCACCCTCACCTGCCCCGATGTCTGTCCCGAAGGTTACAGGTTACCTGCGTCTCTCCAACTCCCGTTCCCAACCTCACATGGTGCAACGGCAACAACCGTCATCGTGGGACCCGAACGATTCTGGACGGGCAGCATTCCAACACTGCAGAGGCGTCGGGCCTCACTCGCTGGATCGATCGCGTCAACCCCATCGAAATCCTCCGCGAGGGCGACGACGCTATCAGCGCACATTTTTCGACTTAGTCTTCAGGAAGATCGCCGCTTTCCGGCCGAGCCGGCGCCGGCATCCGCCGGTTTTCCACATGTCGCTGACGACACCGGGGATGGCTTAACCATGATCGAGCGTAGCTTAACATATTCATAGACCGCCACGTCAGTCCTTCCACTGCAGAATTGGCCACTGTGGGTGGTTACGACCAAGTAGGTTGGGCTGACACTCGGGAACGAGGGCTGACGACCGGCGGTGTCAACGACACCATGATCGAAGCACGGCAACAGGTCCTGGATGGCGCGCCCGTGAGCCAGTTACAGCTGGGTAGGTTCGAAGAGAGCGGTTCGGCTTACCCGGCAGCCAGGGCCGAGGTGTCACCCGGCCGGGCGCTCACCGGGAATCCGATGGGCAGGCCGAGAACTTCGCCGATGAGCTTCAGCTCGTCGCGCAGGAGACGGGGCATCAGGAAATGGGTCCGGACGTGCTCCCGGCCCGACGCGCCAAGGGCCTGCCGCTCCTCGTCATGGCTCAGCAGATAATCGACCCGGGCGGCACACTCGTCGACGCTGTCGACGAGGAAACCGCCGATGCCCTCGGCGATCTGAAGCCGCAGCCCGCCAACGTTGCCGGCCACGACGGGCGTCCCCTTCCACAGCGCCTCGGTGACGGTGAGGCCGAAGCCCTCGCGAATCGACTTCTGGAGCACCACCCGGCTGAGCATCTGAAATGGGTTCACCATGTCCGACAGGCCGGTGATGATCGAGATGTCCGGCACCCCATCGGCGGCCGCCCGCACCTGCTCGAAGATCACCTGCCCTTCCGGGTCGTCGTCAGCGAAGTTGCCCAGCAGGACCAGTTGCAGGTCGGGGTGGCGCTGCTTGAGCCGCTTGAAGCACGCGATCACTCCCAACGGGTCTTTCCACGGATCGAATCGAGATATCTGGCTGATGAAGGGTCGCTCGACATCGACGCCATGGGACGCCACGAACGCTCGCGCCTCATCCACGTCCATAGGCAGGTTCTTGGGTGTCAACGGGTCGATGGCCGGCGGAATAATGGCGACCTGGGAGACGTCGAGTCCCGGTGCGACAAAGTCCGCGACGCTGAAAATGGCGGCGTCGTAGCCGGCCACGGTCTCCCGAAAGGCGCTCCACGTCCGGCCGTGGGGTCGTGAGGTGTCGATATGGCAACGCCAGACCCATCGCCGGGCGCGCAGCCGGGCGTAACGCATGATCGCCGCCGGCTGAGGGTCGTGGACCACGATCACGTCGTAGTCGTCGGCGATCGAGGCCGCGGCGGCCTCGTTATGCGATTGATAGAGAGCCCATTGCTCCGGAGAGAACTCCCGTTCTGCCCCCTGAAGCGCATTGTGCATCTGTTTGGTGACCTGGAAGAAAGGCTCGCTTCCATCCATCACCCACCACGATGCATCGATGCCCAGTGTCTGGTACAGGGGCACGATCGAACGGAGGATCTCGGCGACGCCCCCACCGGCGGCCGTAGCGTTAATGTGGGCCACGCGCACGCCTTGGAGCTGAGCCGATTGGGCGTACAGCTCCTCGACGAGACGGTCTCCAACCAGGGGTCGGTAATCCTCGAGCGATCGAGGCTCAAGATCGATTTGTTTCATGGACAACCCTATTATACCCTGGTGGGGCTGGCTTTCGCACCATGGAGGCCCGATCAACAAATGGGGGCCATCCTCGCGTTCGATGGAGGCTATCCCCCACGGAGAGTTCGCCGCACGCCCTCTCGCTGCCCCGCGCTCTACCGCCCGGTGAAAACCGCCGGACGCTTCTCCAGAAAAGCGGCGATCCCCTCGGCGTAGTCCTTGGTCTCGCGACAGATGCGATTGGCCATCAGCTCTTCGTGCATCTGCGAGAGCAGGTTGGCATCCATGCCGCTGTAGAGGTTGCCCTTGGCCAGGCGCAGCGCCACCGGCGGCATCGACGCGATGGCGCCGGCCATCTCCGAGACCCGCGGCATGAGCTGGTCGTGGGGCACGACCTGGTTCACCAGGCCAATTTGAAGGGCTTCCTGGGCATCGACGACACGAGCCGTGAAGACCAACTCGCACGCCTTGGCGATTCCGACCAGACGGGTCAGGTTGTAGCTCGAGCCGAACTCCGGCGTGAGGCCGACCCGAAGGAAGATCGCGCCCAGCGTCGCCCGCTCCGAGGCGATGCGGATATCGCAGGCGATGGCCAGGGTGAAACCGAGGCCCACCGCTGGGCCGTTCACCGCGGCGATGATCGGCTTGGTGGTCTGGCGCATGGCGACCCCGAACTGGTTCAGCTGCTCCTGGTCGATGGCGTGGACCTGATATCCGACGCGCTGGGACTCTTCGAACGCCTCGCGAAACGCGTCGACGTCGGCGCCCGAGGAGAACGCCGAGCCGGCCCCGGTGATCACGATGACCCGGACCTCGGGATCGCGGTCGGCCTCGGCGATGGCGTCGCGCAGATCCAGCACCATGTCGTTCAGAAAGGCGTTACGCTTTTCGGGGCGGTTCAACGTGATGACGACGATGCGGTCTTGCCGGTCGACCAGGAGATGCTTGGGACTCATGCAGGGTCCTCCTCTTGCGCTTGCAGCTTCGCAGGGATTCTAGGATCTCGGGGCGTTCCTTTCAAGGAGCGAGACGCCGACGATCGCCGGGGCCGCGAATCCGGCGCTGTGCTATACTGGCCCGCCCGTCTCTTTTGGGCTTCAAGAGCTTTTGGGCCTGAAGAGGCGGCCGGCTTTCTCTATCACCCTCACCCCAAAAGGAGACCCGTTTATGGACGAGGCAGCGAAGAAGAAAGCGCTTCGGATGATTCCCTACGGCATGTTCGTCCTGACGAGCAAGAGCGCCGACGGCCAGAGCGTTGGAGCGGCCACCGTGAACTGGGTCACGCAGGCCTCCTTTGGCCCGCCTCTCATCGTGGTGGGCGTCAAAGCCGACTCCACGGCCCACGCCCACATCAAGGAGACGGGGGTCTTCGCGGTCAACGTCATCGGGAAGGACCAGATCGACCTGGCGTTTAATTTTTTCAAGAGCCACGAGCGCGACGGCAACAGCATCGGCGGGGAAGAGTTCAAGCAGGGCGGGGAGACCGGCTGTCCTCTGTTCGTCAATGCGCCGGCGTGGTGGGAGTGCAAGGTGACCGACGAGGTTGCGCGAGGCGATCACACGATCTTCGTCGGCGAGGTGATCGAGGCCGGCGTGCAGCGCGAAGACGAGACGATCCTGATGCGGGACCACAAGCTCAACTACGGCGGCTGAGCTCCGACCGGCAGGACGAAAAAGGGCCTGGTCTCTCAACCAGGCCCTTTGAGATTGTGTGGGTCCCGTCACCCAACGCCGACGGAAGCCCGATCGAGATAGCCGAACGCTTCGAGGCGGTTGACGATCTTTCCCAGGCTCTCTTCGATGGTCTCCTTGTCGGTCTCCACGACAACTTCCGGGGTCAACGGCTCTTCGTAGGGGTCGGAGACGCCGGTAAAGTTCTTGATCTCTCCCTTGAGCGCTTTGGCGTACAGTCCCTTGACGTCCCGTTCCGTCAAGACGTCGATGGGGCAACTACAGAAGACCTCGACGAAATTCCCCACCTTCGCCCGGACCTCGTCGCGTATCTCGCGGTAGGGCGAGATGGCCGCGGCGATGGCCACGACGTCATTGCGGGTCAGCAGCTCGCAGACGAACCCGATGCGGCGAATGTTGGTGTCGCGGTCCTCTTTGCTGAACCCGAGCCCCTTGCTCAGGTTGGTGCGCACAACGTCGCCATCAAGAAGCTCCACCTTGTGCTCCCGGTCTTTGAGCAGTTGGTGGAGCCGTTCAGCGAGGGTAGTCTTCCCGGAGCCGGACAGGCCCGTAAACCAGACGGTAAATCCTTTTCCCAACGAAGAGGCTCCTTGGTTGCGGCGTTACGCGTGCAAGCCGCACTCGACCTTGTCGCGGCCGGACCAGCGGCCGGCGCGCTCGTCCTCACCCGCGCCGGTAGGCCTGGTGCAGTTGGTGCAGCCGATGCTCTGGTAGCCCTGGTCCAACAGCGCGTTATACGGCACTTTATTCGTAAAGATATAGGACCAGAGCTGCTGTTTGCTCCAATGAGCGACGGGGTTGACCTTGACGAGCTTGAACTTGTGGTCCCACTCGACGATGCCGACCTCGCTGCGCGTCGGACCCTGGTCCCGCCGAATGCCGGTGATCCAGGCGTCGAGGCCGGCCAATGCGTGGGCGTTCGGCTCGACCTTGCGGAGCTCGCAGCACCGGTCCGGGTCTTGCGTCCACAGCGCTTGCCCATGAAGAGCCGCCTGCTCCTCAGGCGTCAGCTCGGGCCGGTAGGCGACGGGAGTGATCCCGTAGCGCTCGACGGTCTTCTGGATCAGCGCGTGGGTCTCGGGAAACAGAAAATCGGTGTCCAGGTAGAAGACCTTGACCGAGGGGTTGATCTTGGCCGCGATGTCGAGGAGCACCGCTCCCGACGCGCCGCCGAAGCTGCTGGCCAAGGCGACGGAGTCGCCGAAGGTCGCGAAGGTCCAGCGCAGCACCTCTTCCGGGTGACTGCCCTCGAAACCTTGCGAAACGCTTCGCAGGTCGCTCTCGGTGGGCTGGCTATCGACTAACGCCATGTTTCGTTCACCAGCTCGGTCGTGGCCAGCGCCTTTCGATCGCTCTGGTCGATCTCCACGGGGTTCGGCGCATGACCGTTGCGCTCACTCGCCGGAAGCCCGGCGGGGGCCGTGCGTCCCCAACGGAGGCCGTTCCACACTCGCTCGTGCCCGTAGTAGATGACGCCTTTGACCCCGTTGGCCAACAAGGCGAGGCCCGCCGACTCGGCCACGCTCCCGAGCCAGAGGTACGCGAGGCCGAAGGTGATGCCGGTGGCTATGACCCGCCACGAAATGGTCTTGGCGAAGGAGCGGGCGCGGGTCTCCCCAGAGCCCTGATTTTCGAGTCCTCTCATTGCCACCATCCCATAAAACTTTTCAATATCGCGAATCGACGATCATTATACTCCAACGGCAGCCGCCGTCAATACCCCCGAGCGGCGAATCACGAGCCAATCCTCCCGACGAATCGGGATCGGGACTCGACGAACGTCCGGTCCGCGCGGCGTGGGTGGCCGGGTGAAGGGCTCCGGCTCGGAGAGCGCACGTCCTGCTAGAATGGGCCGGGCGGCTGAGCCGCTGCAACATTGGGCCGGAATACTGATGTGGCTCAGCCACTGGCTCAGCCACCCGGCCCACGCGGACACCAGCAGGGTGCTCAAAAGGAGAGATAGAGCGGGTGGTTTTCAGCACGCCGCTAAGGAGAGAGGCATGGAACAGGTCGATTATCGCAAAGATGGGTCCGTGGCGATCATCACGCTGAACCGCCCCCAAAAGCTGAACGCGCTCTCGCCGGCCATGGCGCGGGGCCTGGCCCAAGCGTGGATCGATTTCCAGAGCGATGAGGAGGCCCGCGTGGCCATCCTCACTGGGACGGGGCGGGCCTTTTGCGCCGGCATCGACGTCAGGGACCGGCAGGAGCGAGCCAAGGCCGGCGTTCCGGGGACCGCCCTCTTCGCCCACGACCTGCCCGACCTGTACCTCCGCCCGCACGAGTGGGGCCTCACCGGGGTGACCAAACCCGTGATCGCGGCGATCAACGGGCTCGCGACCGGCATCGGCTTTCATCTGCTGATCGCCGCGGACCTGCGCGTCGCCGCCGAGGAGGCCACCTTCGGCCTCGCGGAGGTCGGCGTCGGCCTGGTCGGCGCCGAGGGCCGGGTCGCGGCGCAGCGCCTGCCGCTGGCGGTTACGATGGAGATGGCCCTCACCGGGGATTTCATCACCGCCCAACGCGCCTACGAGATCGGCCTGGTGAACCGCGTGGTCCCCAGACCTCGGCTCCTGGAGGAGGCGTTGGCCCTGGCCCAGCGTCTCCAGCGGCACGCACCCAAGGCCCTCTCGTATAACAAGCTGGCGGTGCTCAAAGCCGCCCGGCCGCCCAACGAGCCGGCCGAGCTGCTGACCCGGGTGTTCAACAAGGAGCTGTTCGCCTCGGAGGACCACCGCGAGGCCCTGGCGGCCTTCGTCGAGAAGCGCTCGCCCCGTTTCACCGGCCGCTGACCCGCCGCCTGGAGCAGTCCTGGCTTGGCGAGGCCACCGGCCCCGCCTGCGATTTCCGCGGTGGCAGATGCCCGGGACGGAGCTGAGCGATGCACTCTGAACCGAGCATTTCGGCGGACTCTCACATTGTCGTCAAGGAAGATGCTTTCTTTCGCCACCTTGGAAAGACGCACCAAGAAGCTATCCTGGCCACTCGCGAGGCCGCAGCCAGGGCCCGGGGTAACACCGGATCTCCAAAGCTTCGCGAGAGCCCCAAGTGGCTGGCGGCGGGCCGCGCCGCGAGGGCAACGTGCAGCCGGCCCCTCATCTCTCCAGCCAGACCGTGGCGAAGTCCGTGTGCGTATGATCGTCTACCGGGGGAATGACCAGTCCTCTGACGTAGGTCCGGTACGGTATCACCTCGATCCTCACGGCGATGGGCACGATATACGCCTGCTCCGCGAACAGGTAGTGCTCGAACCGCCGCCAGATTTCGACGCGTTGGCGCAGCGTCAACGCCTGGCGTAGCTCGCGGAAGAGACCGCCGATCACCGGGTCCTCGTGCTTGCTGTAGGCATCGGGGTTTTGGCTGAATCTACCGTACACCGCCTCTTTGCCTTCGGGGATGGGCGAAGGGGTTCCCGCGCCCCCTTGACTGTCGTGGCCGAGGGAGATCCTGGCCTCGTTCCACCGTCCCTCGTCCACGACGTCGAGCGTGAGCTCGATGCCGAGGCCCGTCAGCTGGTCTTTCAGGAAGACGCACCGGTCAACCGAAATGGAACGGCACAGGTGGCCCATCTTGAAGCCCTCGGCGAAACCCGCTTCGGCGATGAGACGGACGGCCTCAGCCCGCCGTTCTTCGAGCGTCCCCCGATCGAACTTCGGCCAGTTCAGGAACAGCTTCTGGTCGAAGGGATTCTCGGGGCCCAGTCCCGGAGAGGTCCAGCCGAAGCCGCCCAGGACCACGGGGATGGCCGCTTGCTTGTCGATCCATAGCGAGATCGCCCGGCGCACCCGCGCATCCTGCCAGGGCCCGGGCCGCAAGACGTTGAACGCCAACCGGAAGGTGTCTCCTCCGACCTCGGCGTACGTGACCTGGTCGCCGAACGCCCGGTCGTAGACCCTCTTGCGCGGGGCGTCGAGATAGTGGGCCCGGCCTCGAGCGCCTCCATCGATCCGCCCGGTGCGGAACGCGGCGTCCATCGCGAAGGGCTCCGGGATGATCACGTAGTCGATGCCGTCGAGATAGGGCAGACGACGGCCCTCGCCGTCCCGCTCCCAGTACCGTTCGAACCGCCGGACCTGGATAGAGGTGCTCGGCTTGTACTGCTCCAAACGATAGGCGCCGGTGCCCACGAGGCCGACGGAGAGAGGCGTGACGCTTGGCTCTCCATCCCGGATCGGCTGCTCCATGAGGTGGCGTGGGTGAGCGATCTTCAGCCTCGGGTTGGCGAGGATCTCCAGGAACTGAGCGTTTCGCTCCGCCAGCGTGATGCGGAGCTGGTTGTTCGGCAACGTCTCAACGCGCTCGATGAATCCCAGCAGGCCTCGGGAGTAGGCCGATACGCGCCGGGTCCCGGTGGCCTCCGTGTCGAAGGCGGCGAGCTCGAACCAGAACTTGGCATCCTCCGCGGTGAATGGAACGCCGTCGTGCCAGTACGTGTCGGGGCGGATCGTGAAGGTCCACTCGGCGAATCCGGGCGCCGCGGTCCAGCTCGTCGCCAGGTCCGGGCACACCATGAACATGTTCGCGCGGCACCGGCGCACCAGGTTGCCGGGGCCGAACAGGGCGCCGCCGATATGGATCAGGGCGATGCTGCTGGTGCGCAGCGTGTCGAAACCCGCGGGCGGATCGCCGCGGTTGGCAAGCACGAGAACGCCGCCTCGCTCCGGCGCCTGCGTGGCGAAGCCAGGCGTCGGCGACGGAAAGGGCCCGGCCGGCGGAGGCCCGGCGCCGTCCTGGATCGCGTCTGAAGGGGCGGAGGGTGTGCCGGACAAGGAACCGCCGCCGCAGGCTACCGTGACGAGGAGCACGGTCAACAGCACGGTCGAGAGCTTTGTCATTGACGGGTCACGAGCGATGTCATGGCGGCAGCTGGCTCAACGTAAGGATGGCGCAACGCCACCGCAAAAGTATACGCCGCCGTGCGATGCCGGCCGGCGCTACGCCACCGCAAAGGTATACGCCGCCGTCGCTGCCTCGGTGCTGCCGGATGGCCTGTCCACCGGCAGCTTTGGCCGGAGACCGGCCCGTTGGGACGTCGTGCCAGGCACGCGTCCCGCCTGCAAGCGCGGAAGGGCGGGCGCCTAGTGCTTGCGGCTGATGGGCACGAACTTCCGCCACTCGTCCCGGCGCTCCAGGTAGGGGAGGAAGGGGTAGTAGGGAGAGGCCGGCGGCGGCTTGGGCAGTCTGGTGAGCCGCATCCCCGCCTCTTTCGGCGTGCGGCCCGCTTTGCGGTGGTTGCACACGGTGCACGCCGCGACGACGTTCTCCCACAGGTGTTTGCCTCCGCGGACTCTTGGGATCACGTGGTCCAGCGTCAGCTCTCTCGTCTTCGTGCCGCAGTACTGGCACTGATGGGCGTCCCGCAGAAACAGCTCCCGCCGCGTCAGCCGCCGGGTGGGGATGGGACGCCGCACCTGATAGACGAGCCGGATGACCGACGGGATTTCGAAGACCTGGGTCACGGCGTGGATGTAGCCCATCCCGTTCTCCACCATCTCGGCCTTGCCCTTGCCCAGGAGGACGATGGCGCGGCGCAGACGGCAGACGTTGAGGGGCTCGTAGTTCTGGTTCAGCAGCAGGACGTCGGCCCGGGTGATCATCGTTTGCTTCGCTTGTCCGGGCTCAGGCGGCCCAGCTACTCCGATCCCTCTCCCTCAAACTCGCGGGCCAGCTCCAGAGCCTCGAAAGCGGCGTCATAGTCGCCCGGCATCATCCCGAATACGTCTCCAGGCAGCGTGTCCCGGACCTCCAGGTAACCGGGCACCAGCTTGGAGTCGACCAACGCCCCCTTGAGATTCTCGCGGACGTCGATGTCGGCGAGGATCTCGCCTATCCGCTCCAGGTCCGATGTCGGCACCAGGAAGGCGAACCGCGCGAGGACCGCGATCAGCGCGCCTCCTGCCAGGAGCCCGGCGCCGACGCCCAGCAAGGCCCCGCCGATGCTGTCGACCCACCCCAGGAACAGCAACCTCATCACGCGCCCGACGAACCACCCGGCGAACCAGGCCACCGAGACCACCACCGTGAACACGACGCCATAGGCGATGACCGAAGCCAGGGACTCGCTGCGGACGCTCTCGGTCAGCCACGCCGCGAGGGGTTCGCTGATCTGGGCCGCCAGAATCACGGCGACGATGACGCCGCCGGCCATGAAGACCGCCCGCAAGAGCCCCAGCTTCAGCCCAATGAGGCCCATGACGACCGCAGCGGCCATAACGGCGCCGTCGAGCCAGTTCATAGGACAATATCGCGGGCAGGCCTCATCAGTGTGGCGTCCCCTGGGGGTGGAATGCCATCATTATACACAGCAGTCCAACCCTGGCCGACAGGGTAGAGACGACGGCGGCGGCAACAGGGTAGAGCGCGGCTACTCGCGGAAACGGCCGAAGACCACGCAGGCGTTCTGCCCGCCGAACCCGAAGCTGTTGGAAAGGACGATATCGACCTGGCAGTCGCGGGCCACGTTGGGGACGTAGTCCAGATCGCAGTCGGGGTCGGGGTGCTCCTGGTTGATGGTGGGATGGATGACGCCTTCCATGATGGTCTTCACACAGGCCACCGCCTCCATCCCGCCGGCGCCGCCCAGGGCATGGCCGATCATCGATTTGGTCGAGCTTATGGGGATCCGATAGGCGGCGTCGCCGAAGACGCGTTTGATCGCCATGGTCTCGATCATGTCGTTGAGCGGCGTCGAGGTGCCGTGGGCGTTGATGTAATCGACGTCGTCGGGCCGGACCCCGGCGTGCTCCAGCGCCCAGGTCATGGCTCGCGTGGCCCCCGCGCCGTCCTCGTCGGGGGCGACCACGTGATAGGCGTCGGACGAGGCGCTGTACCCCAAGACCTCGGCATGGACCGTCGCGCCGCGGTCCAGGGCATGGGGCAGGCTCTCGAGGACGAAGACGCCCGCGCCTTCCGACGGCACGAAGCCGTCCCGCTGCTTGTCGAAAGGCCGGCTCGCCTTGGCGGGGTCGTCGTTGTGGGTCGTGCTCAACGCCTTCATGACGCAAAAACCGCCCAGGCCCATCTGACTGATGCCGGCTTCCACGCCGCCGGCCACGAGCACGTCGGCCGTCCCCCGCCGGATGACCTCCGCGGCCTCGCCGATGGCCTGGGTGCCGGCGGCGCAGGCGGTGATCATGGTGTTGCTGTAGCCCTTCAGGCCGAAGGTCAAGCTGACCTGAGAGGCCGCGATGTTGGGCAGCGTCATCGGGAAGAAGAAGGGACTCATGCGCATGCCGCCCTTTTCGATCAACGTCCTGGCGCCTTGCTCGAGCTCGGGGTAGCCGCCGTTGCCGTTGCCCAGGAGGACGCCGCACCGATCGCGGTCCTCCCTCGACAGGTTCAGGCCCGAGTGGTCGATGGCCTCACCGCTGGCGACCACCGCGAGCTGAGCGAAACGGGCCATCCTTCGAGCCGCCTTGGGATTGATGACCTGCTCGGGCTCGAACCCTCTGACCTCGCCGCCGACGGTGCAGGCGAAGCCGGTGGGGTCGCACAGCGTCAGCCGCTCGATGCCCGAGCGGCCCTCGACCAGTCCCTGCCAGAACTCGTCGACGGTCCGGCCCAGGGGCGTCAGCGCCCCCATGCCGGTGATCACAACCCTATGTTTCGCTTCGCGCCGCTTCAAATGGCACCTCGGAATCTTGTTCAGACCAGGGCAACGCCGGCGTCGATCTCCGGTTCGATTCCCAAGATGGTTTCCCGAGCCTCGGCCGCGACGAACAGCGAGCCGGTGGCCACGATCAGGTCGTCGGGGCCGGCCAGCTCCCGGGCCAGCGCGAGGGCCGCGGCCGTCGTGCTGGCCTCCGTCGCGTCCATGCCCAGGGCGGCCGCCTCACGAACGATATCGATGGCCGGCGCCGCTTTGGGGTGGCGGCTGCGCGTGGCGACGATCGCGGTCCGGCTCAGGCGTGCAAGCTCGCCGAGCATCGGCCCCAGGCGTTTGGACCGGCCCCCGCCGAAGACGGCCACCACTCGCTCGAAATCGAACGTCTCTTCCAACGCCTCGACGAGGCGCTGCATCGAGTAGGGGTTGTGGGCGCCGTCGGCGACGATCAGTGGCTGGCGCGACAGGACCTCCAGCCGTCCCGGCCACTCGACCCGCTCCAGGCCCAGGCGCACCGCGTCCGGCGGGACGGCGACGCCCCGTTCCTCGAGCGCCTCCACCACGGCCACCGCCATCGCGACGTTCTCCCGCTGGTGGGCGCCGAGCAACGGAGTCCTGATCTCTCGTTCGCCCCGCGCGGTGGTTACCGTCATCGTCTGGCCTGCCGGACTGGTCTCTATGGCGCGTGAGACGACGTCTCGGCCCACCAGGGTCAGCGGCGAGCCCTTCTCGGCGGCCGTCCGCCGGATCACCTCCAGCGCTTCGGGTGTCTGCGGCGCGCAGATCACGGGGATGCCGGGTTTGATGATGGCGGCCTTCTCCGCGGCGATCTGGGCCAGCGAGTCGCCCAGCACTTCCGTATGATCGAGACTGATGTTCGTGACGGCGGTGACCTGGGGCGACAGGACGTTGGTCGCGTCCAGGCGGCCTCCGAGACCCACCTCCACCACGGCATGCCGCACGCCCTCGTTGGCGAAATGATGAAACCCCAGAGCCGTCAGGAGCTCGAAGGTGGTGAGCCGGCCCCACGTGTCCTGAGCGTTGACCTCCGCCACGGCCGTCGAGAGCGCCTCGACGCCCCGCGCGAAGGCCTCCTCCGATATCGGCGAGCCTCCCACGGCGATACGCTCTCGCATCGTGTGCAGATGAGGCGAGGTGTAGAGGCCGGTGCGGTAGCCCGCGTGATTCAGGACCGAGGAGATCATGGCCGCCGTGCTGCCCTTGCCCTTGGTCCCGGCGATGTGGATGGAGGCGAAGCGCCGGTCGGGCCGATCGATTCTCGTCAGAAGCTGCCTGACGCGTTCGAGATTGAAGTCGCGATAGCGGATGCGGGAGGTGGAAGCACGCTCGTAGTCCGCGAAGCTCAGCAGGTAATCGAGGGCCTGGCGATAGTCCATAACGGGCGACGTCATCAACGGGCGGCGTCATCGGCGAGTGGCAACGCTATTATACCAGCACCCGATTCATTTGCCATCATTCCCGAGGATGGCTATCCTGACGGAAGGGAGCCCGGAAGGAGAGCGCCTGCAAGGAGAGTGAATGTTCAAGACGCCCCGTGGCACCGTCGACATCCTGCCCGACGATCAGCCCTATTGGCGGCACGTCGAGGCGCAGGCCACCGAGCTGTGCGAGAGGTTCGGCTATCGACGGATCGACACGCCGATCTTCGAAGAGTCAGGGCTGTTCGTTCGCTCCGTCGGCGAAGCTACCGACGTGGTGGAGAAGGAGACGTACTCCTTCTCCGACCGCAGCGGCGATTCGATGACGCTGCGGCCCGAGGCCACCGCTGGGGTCTGCCGGGCATACTTGCAGCACGGCATGCACGTGTTGCCCCAGCCGGTCCGGCTGTACTCCGTCAGCGCGCCGATGTTCCGGTACGACCGGCCCCAGGCGGGGCGGCAGCGGCAGTTTCATCACGTCAACGTCGAGGCCATCGGCGACCCGGACGCCTCGGTGGACTCCGAGGTGGTCGAATTGGCGTGGCGCTTCTTCGCCGGCGTGGGCCTGCGGAATCTGACGCTGGTGCTCAACAGCATCGGCGATCAGGCATGCCGGCCCGGTTATCTGGAGGCGTTGCGCCGGTACTACGAGCCGCTGGTCCCTGGCCTGTGCGCCGACTGCAAGCGCCGGTTTCACGAAAACCCCTTGCGTCTGTTGGACTGCAAGAAAGAGTCCTGCCAGCCCCACGCGCGGGAGGCGCCTCGGAGTCTGGACCACCTGTGCGAGGCGTGCCGGGCCCATTGGGACGAGCTGACGGCCTCCCTCGACCTGGTGGCGCTGCCCTACACCGTCGATCACCGGTTGGTGCGCGGCCTGGACTACTACACCCGCACGGTGTTCGAGGTGTTGCCGCCGGCCGAGGGGGCCCAGAGCACGTTGGGCGGAGGCGGGCGGTACGACGGCCTCATCGAGCAGCTCGAGGGCCGTCCGACGCCGGGCGTCGGCTTCGCCTGCGGCGTCGAGCGCATCATCCTCAACATGAAGCGGCAGGGTGTGACCCTGGCCCAGCAAGCGCCCGTGAAGGCGGTGGTGGCCTACGTCGGCGGCGCGGCCAAGGGGCCGGCCTTGAAGCTGGCCTCAGACCTGCGGGCCGCGGGCCTCTCCGTGGTGTTGGCCCCGGCCGGCAAGAGCTTGAAGGCCCAGATGCGGTTCGCCGGCGCACTCCAGGCGTCCTACGTCCTGATCATGGGCGACGACGAGGTGCGCGACGGGACGGTGACCCTCAAGGAGATGGCCGGCGGCGAGCAACGCCAGGTGCCGGTGGCCGACGCCGCCACGACGCTGGAGCCACGCTGGGTTTTGTAAGGAGCAAGCATGTCTCCAGACAGGACGGAACAGACCAGGGCGACGTTCGAGCACCATCTCCAGGCGATCTTCGCCAAAGACGTCGATGCGATCATGGAGGACTTCGCCGAGGACGCTGTCCTGTTCACTCCCGACGGGCTCTTGCGGGGCGCCGGCAAGGTGCGCGAGTTCTTCATCGGGTTTGTCGCCAATCTGACGCCCGAGATGCTCGCCAACTTCTCCGCGACGCGGCAGGAGGTCGATGGGGAGATCGCCTACGTGGTCTGGACCATCGGCGACATCATTCCGTTCGGCACCGACACGTTCGTGGTGCGGGACGGCAAGATCGTGACCCAGACCGTTGCCATGTACGTCCCGAGCTAGAGCTATTCTGATTTCCGCTCTCCCTTCGATGAAGAGGGCAATCCCATTCTGGTGGCCCCATTTTCA
>JACZVV010000058.1 GCA_022572465.1 Chloroflexota bacterium | reverse complement strand
ACCTGGGAGGCATCGCATGAGACGTGCTGGACAGCCGCCCGCCTTTCGCGCCGTCGGGGACGGCAGCAAACTTTCGACGGCGACGGAGCTGTACCCGGAGGAGCTTCAGCTCGCCACGCGGAACAAGGGCATGCCCCTGGAGGCACTGCGGTATCCTATAACCCCGACCGGGCTGCATTACCTCCTCGTGCATTACGACATCCCCGCAGTCGACGCGCCGGCATGGGAGCTCACGGTCGCCGGCCAGGTCAACAACGCCCTGAGGCTGTCCCTCGACGACATCCAGAGGAGGCCCAAGGCGTCGGTGACGGTGACGATGGAGTGCGCCGGCAACGGCAGGTCGCTCCTGTCGCCGCGTCCCATCAGCCAGCCGTGGGTGGTCGAGGCGATCGGGACGGCCGAATGGGCGGGCACTCCGCTACGGGGGATTCTCGAGGAGGCGGGCCTGACCGCGCGCGCCGTCGAGATTCTGTTCACCGGGCTCGACCTGGGCGTCGAAGGCGGCGTCGTCCAAAACTACCAACGGTGCTTGTCCCTGGAGGAAGCGACGCGGGATGACGTTCTGCTGGCCTACGAGATGAACGGTCAGCCGTTGGAGCCGCAACACGGGTATCCGTTGCGCCTGGTGGCGCCCGGCTGGTACGGCATGGCCAACGTCAAGTGGCTCGACCGAATCGAGGCCATCGAAACTCCTTTCGACGGGTACCAGATGAACGCCTATCGGTACGCTCAATCCAACGACGACGAGGGCGAGCGGTTGCGCTTCATGAAGGTGCGAGCCCTGATGATTCCTCCAGGAATCCCGGACTTCCTCACGCGAACGCGGTTGGTCGAGCCTGGGCCCGTGACGTTGAAGGGCCGAGCCTGGGCCGGGCGCACGGCCGTCTCCAGGGTCGAGCTGAGCACCGACGCGGGAGCGACGTGGTCCGACGCCCGGCTCGGCGAGCAGGTGGCGCCTTCGGCGTGGCGCGAGTGGTCTTGCCAATGGAAGGCCGAGCCTGGAAGCTATACGTTGTGCGCGCGGGCGACGGACGCTCAGGGCAAAGTCCAGCCCCTCGAGCAGCCTTGGAACGTCAAGGGCATGGGCAACAACATGGTCCAACGCATCGAGGTGGTGGTGGCATGACGCCTCGCTGTCCCCACCTTGCATGCAGGGGCTGAGCGTGTCGCTCACCCGCCGGGGCGAACGCGGATGGCGAGGACGCGCCACAGCGCCTCGACGACGATCTTGAGCGACATCTTGGACTGGCCCCTGGCGCGGTCGGCGAAGCGGATGGGCAGCTCGGCGACACGCAGGCCCTGGCGCTGGCAGGCGTAGGCCATCTCGACCTGGAACACGAACCCCTGGCTCCTGATACGGGCCAGGTCCACCCTCTCCAGCGCCTCGCGGCGAAAGCACTTGAAGCCCGTGGTGGTGTCGGCCACGCGCAGTCCCAGAACGAGTCCAGCGTACAGGGAGCCGCCGCGGCTGAGCAGGCGCCGGCCCAGGCCCCAGCTCGGGTCGACCCCACCCCCGGCGGTCCACCGCGAGCCAACCACCACGTCATACCGCTCCATCATGCTTACCATCTCAGGCAGGTACTCGGGAGCGTGGGACAGGTCGGCGTCCATCTCGACCACCAGGTCGGCCCCGGCCTGGACCGCTTCGGTGAATCCGGCGACGTAGGCGGCGCCCAACCCCAGCTTGCGCGCGCGGCGCAGCACCCGGACCCGCCCACCGTATTCGCCCGACAGCCGCTCCGCCAGGTCCGCCGTGCCGTCGGGCGAGCCGTCGTCGACGAACAAGACCTCCAACCGAGGCAGCTCCAGCGCCATGATCCGCCGGAGCAGCTCCGGCACGTTCTCGGCCTCGTTATAGGTCGGGACGACTACCGTGATCTTGGGGTGCGGCGGTGGCTGAGGTGGCTGAGCCACGTCAATCTTCCCTCCGGTGGCTGAGCCACATCAACCTCCCATCCGTTGCACAGCGATTGTTGCCCCTAAAGCTTGCCGTCGCGAGCGAGCCGCCGGTGCTCAACGTGGGTGCAACGGTCCATCACCACGTCCAGCCCGCCCAGCCGGGCGATCTCCGCGGCCTCCTCGTTGATGATTCCCAGCTGGAGCCACAACGCCTTCGCTCCGATCGACACCGCTTGCTGGGCGATGGGCACGACGGTCTCGGGCCGGCGGAACACGTCGACGAGGTCCACCGGCTCGCCGATGGAGAGCAGGTCGGGGTAGCTCTTCCGGCCCAGCACTTCGGCGACGGCGGGATTCACCGGAATCACCCGGTAACCCTGTTCCTGGAGATACCGAGCAACGGTGTAGCTATCCCGGTCGGGATTCGGGGAGAGGCCGACGATGGCGACGGTCTTGCTCTCCTTCAGAATCTCCTCAATGGTCCTCATCTTCCTCCTTCGGGAGGCCTCCGGCGCCGCTTAGATCGAAAAACGGTAGCGTCCCCGGAGGTGGCGCCATCGGACCAGAACGGTCTCGCGCAGCATGGCCACGGTGTCCCACACCGGCCGGACCTTGCTCTCGGGCTGATGATGCCAGTCGATGGGCACCTCGACCAGCCTCAGGCCGCTGCGCTGGGCGATGAACAGGACCTCGACGTCGAATCCGAAGCCATCGAGACGCTGCTGCCCGAAGAGATGCTCGACGATCTCGCCGCGATAGCACTTGAAGCCGCATTGGGTGTCGCGAATGCCGCGCACCGCCAGGACCCGCACGATGGCGTTGAAGACGCGGCCCATCAAGTGGCGGTAGGGAGGCTCGTTGAAGCGTCGTGCGGTAGGCGCCTCGCGAGAGCCGACGGCCACGTCGACGCCGGTCAGCGCCGGCGGCAGGAACCGCTGGACCTGCTCGATGGGCATCGCCAGGTCCGCATCGCACAGGAACCGGTAGCGCCCCTGGGCCTGGAGCATCCCGACTCTGACCGCGTGCCCCTTGCCGCGATGGGCCGTCGTCAGGAGCCGCACCGTCGAATCGTCGTCCTCGAAGCGCTGCACCAGAGTGGCGGTGGCGTCCGTGCTGCCGTCGTCGACGACCAGCACCTCGGCGGCGTAGGACTGGCTCCCCAGGTAGGCCAGGACGCGCTCGAGGGTCGAGACGATGCGTCGTTCCTCATTGAAGGCGGGGATGATGATGGAGAGGAGGGGCGGTTCCACGGCGGGTCCAGTCCAGCGACGGTCAGGCGTCGCCGTCCAGGGTGGCCAGGTTGAAGGCGTTGTGGAGGGCGCGCACCGCCTCGGGGACGCGATCGGCTTCGACGATGCACGTGATCCGAACCTCGGACGTGGTCACCATCTCGATGTTGATCCCGGCCTCGAACAGCGCGCGGAACATCCTGGCCGCGTAGCCTGGGGCCGTTCGCATCGCCGCCCCCACGACGCTGACCTTGGCCAGCCGTTCGTCGGCGACCCAGCCCCTGGCGTTGATCGACCGGATCGCTGGCTCCACCACGGAGATCGCGTTGCCCAGCTCCAGGCGCGAGACGATGAACGTTACGTCGGTGACGTTTTCGGCGCTGGTGTTCTGGACGATGGTGTCGACCCGGATCTGGGCTTCGGACAGCGGCTCGAACAGTCCGGCGACCGCCCCCGGCTGATCGGGCACTCCCAGGACGGTCACCTTGGCCACATCGGTGTCATGGGCGATCCCTCGGACCTTTTCCGAGACCTCCATCAGAGTGCCGCCGTGGATCAAGGTGCCCGGCGCGCTGGAGAAGCTGGAGGCGACGAAGATGGGCACGTTGTGCACGCTGCCGAGCTCCACGGCCCTTGGATGCAACACCTTGGCCCCGTAGCTGGCCAGCTCCAACATCTCTTCGTAGCTGATGTCTTTCAGCTTGCGAGCGTCGGAGACCAGGCGAGGGTCGGCGGTGAACACGCCCTCGACGTCGGTAAACTGCTCGCACATGGTCGCCTGAAGCTGCACCGCCAGGGCTACCGCCGTCAGGTCTGAGCCGCCGCGGCCCAGCGTGGTCACGTCCATGTCGTCGGTGGCGCCCTGGAAGCCGGCCACGATGACGACCTTGCCTCGGGAGACCTCCTTCTCGATGCGCTTGGCGTCGATGCCGGTGATGCGGGCCTTACCGAAACGGCGCTCGGTGCGGATTCCGGCCTGGAGACCGCTGAGGCTCACCGCCTCTTGTCCGATGTCCCGCAGCGCCATGGCCAGCAATGAGCTGGAGACCAGCTCGCCGGTGGACAGAAGCAGGTCCATCTCCCGTTTGTCGGGGTTGGCGCAGACCTGGTACGCGAGATCGCTCAGCAAGTCGGTGGCGTCGCCCATCGCGGAGACAACGGCCACCACGTCGTCGCCACGGTTGCGCGTGGCCACGATCCGGGTAGCGACGCTACGGATCAGTTGGGCGTCGGCTACCGACGTCCCGCCGAATTTCTGGACCACCAACGACATCAGGACCGCTCCTCGTGTGCCACGTGAGCTCCGCGAGCGCCCAGGGCCACGCGCTTCCAGAATCCGTCGACGCCACGGCTCCGCGCCGCCTCGGCCATGGCCCGCCCGATGGGTTCGGGGTCGTGACGGGTAAGGGCGAGCACCGTCGGCCCGGCGCCCGAGAGGAAGACGCCGTCGGCGCCGGCGGCCGTGGCCGCTTCGAAAAGATCGCCCATCGCCGGGAACATCGCCTGCCGGGGGCGCTGGTGCAGCCGGTCCTGGGTGGCCGCCGAAAGCAGGTCCCATCGACCTTGTGAGAGGGCGAGGACGAGCATCGCCGCCCGCCCGACGTTGAAGACGGCGTCGCCGCGCGGCACGTTGGCAGGAAGAAGGTCACGGGCCTGCTTGGTGGGCGCTTCGACCTGGGGGACGAAGATCACTCCCCGCAGGCCCCGTTTGATCGGCACGGCGCTGGTCATCACCTCATCGCCGTTGACGACCACGACCTGACACCCGCCCAGCAGCGCCGGGGCGACGTTGTCGGGATGGCCCTCCAGCCTCACGGCGAGGTCCAGCAACTCGCCATCGGAAAGCTTCTTCCCTTCCAGGGCATCGGCGGCCACGAGGCCCCCAACGACGGCCGCTGCACTAGACCCCAGGCCACGGTTGAGGGGTATGACGTTTCGGCACCGCACCCGGAGCGGAGGCGGCGTTCGCCCCGAGCGCCGGTACAGGCTGCATACCGAGCGATAGACGAGATTGTCGGGACCTCGGCTCAGCTTCTCCGCTCCATACCCACGAATGTCGATGGTGAGCTCGGAGGCGCGCTCCAGGGAGACCGTGGCATACATATTGAGGGCCAAACCCATGCAATCAAAGGCCGGCCCGAGGTTTGCCGTGGTGGCGGGAACCTGGACGGTAACCGTGCGGAGGGGCATAGAACTGCTTTGGCGTTGTCAGTCGGTTCGGGGAGGCCAGTATAGCATCGGGGGCGCCGCTTGAACAACTGAACGTCGCCCGTGGCGACGATATTCGAAAATACAGGGAGGCCGACGCCACCCCGACGTGTCGGGGCGAAACCGACCTCCCCGCTCACCGAAAAACGGATTGTTATATCAGGTGTTCGTGAGAGTCGAAGATATCCTGCCAGCGGCGCCAGGCAAGCATCGCGCCGGTGGCCGCTCCCGCGGCCGCGCCCAGCGGCTGCCACACAACCCAGGCGTAGCTATCGAGCAGGGCGCCCGGGATGCCGGAGATGGCGAGCCCCAGCAGCGCGCCGATCGTCCCCCACACGACGGCGTCGAGAGAGCGCGCGACGGTGATGGACTCGAACTCGATGCGTTTGGCCCACGATTCCCACGTCCATTTGCTTGGGTACTTATGAAAGAAGTTCAGGTCCCGCGGGACCATCACCTTAATCTTGCGCTGCTCCTCCGGCTCCCCTTCGTCCATCAGGTGCGGCAGGAAGACCTTCGGCGGAGCGTCCATGCCGGCGGCGTGGACGCCCATGACTTCGCGAGCTCTCGGAGCCTGTTCCGTGCGCTCTGGGTGCATGTTCCCTCTCCTCCGAATCCAGGCTTTGCGTGCTGTCCCGACCCTGGCCGGGATGAGCCGAAGCCAGCCCCATCTTGCGAGCTTGCCGGCGATCAACGCCGGGCGTCCTCATGCAAAAACGCGGGCAAGCGGCCGCCGCCATAGTAGTGGGCCGTGGCCATTTCCACCCGCTCGTCGTCACTGATGTCGGCGTGGGGGGGCGGCGTCTCTTCCTCCGGCAACCGGGTGGCGATGACCACCGCCTCGACCGGGTCCTCCTCGCCGCGTTCGTAGTCGACGTTCATTCCGAAGATGATCTGGGCGCCGGGGTCGGCGACGTCGGCGATGAAGCTTCCGGCGTCGTTGAGCTCGGCAAGGGTCAGATCGGGCCCACCGGTGATGAGGTAGAGCAGGCCGCGGGCGCCGTGAGCGCTCCGGGCCATCAGCGGGTTGGCCACGGCGGCCTGGACCGCTTTCCGGACTCGGTGCGAGCCTCGCCCCTCTCCCACCGCCACGACGCCGAGACCGCCGTGGGAGACCACCGCTTCGATATCGGCGAAGTCGACGTTGATGTCGCCGGGAACGTTGATGATACGGGAGATGGCCATGATCGCATCGACGACCACCCGGTCGGCCTGACCGAAGGAGTCGACGATGGAGGTGCGGCGCTTGGCCAGCGCCATCAACCGTTGGTTGCTGACCACGATCACGGTGTCGGCCACGATCTCCAACGGCGTCAAGCCCGAGGCGGCGATGCCGCGGCGCTTGGGTCCTTCGAACGCGAATGGAGTCGTAACCACCGCGATCGTCAGGGCGCCGGCTTCTTTGGCCGCGGCGGCCACCACCGGCGCCGCGCCGGTGCCGGTCCCGCCACCCATGCCGGCGGCGATGAGAACGAGATCGGCGCCTTCCAACTGTTGCCGAATCTGCTCCTGGCTCTCCTGCGCGGCAAGGCGGCCCTTCTCGGGATCACCGCCCGCTCCGAGGCCACGAGTCGCCTGCGCGCCGATGGCCAGAGTGGGCAGTCCCGCGGCGCTGTCGAGCGAGGCGCGATCGGTGTTGATGCACAGCAGCTCGACGCCGGGAATGGAGATGCCGGCCATGCGGCGGATGACGTTGACGCCGCCGCCGCCCACGCCGACGACTTTGATGCGGGCCTGGCCCAGCTCCTGCGGCAACGGCAATTGGGTTCCTGCCTCGTGGAGCATTTCGCCTCCTAGACGCCGAGGGTTCTCGGGGCGGCGGTGGGTTCAGACGGATCGCAAAGTGCGTCCGGTTATTGAACTGAATTCAAAACCGATTGTAGGACAGGACTCAAAGATTGTCAAGAGTTTTGAACAGGTTCTGAACCATAGCCTCGAGATCGCCTGGCCGTCAGCCGACGCCGAGGCGTTTCGATCGGGAGGCCATCGGGATCAGCAGCTTCAGCGGCTTCAGCAACTCGCGAATCGCTCGCTGGCGCCGGGTTTGGTCACCGGACGCACCCAAGCCGACGGGCGTCAGGGTGCGTGGCCGGTTCGGGGTTCGGATTCATGGTATGCTCTCGGTCATCGTTCTCCAGGCGCAGGCTTTGGCAACGCAATCACGGGTGTCGGTTCGGCGGGTTGCCTAATTTGGCGGGCGGAACTCCCTAGACTCCCTGAGGATTTTGCCCAACTCTGAACGCCGAGATAACCAGACCGCAACGCCGAAGCAGTACAGAATGAGCGCCAGGCCAAAAGCGATGCCCGTCGCGGTTCTAAGCACCATCTCTATCGTCTCGGCAAGACTCCTACCATCGATGAGCAGATCAAACAACAGCCCTCCCCCAGTCAATACCAGCACCGTGGCAATCGAAAAAAGCACAGACGCGGCTGAGTTCAGCCAAGTCACATGCCGCAATTCCCCTTCCGTTAGTGCGTAGATTTTCATATCACGCACCGTCCCGAGAGTTTGCAGGATGGCTGGGACGCCTCCTTGCAGGATGGTTGAGACGCCTCCAGTGAACTCTCCTGAAGGAGGCGGCGGTCTAGTTTGCGCCATTGCCGTTCTCCTCCTTGCTCTTCTTGCTTGCTCGTATTTCCCGCTTCTTCGTCCCACCATCTGATTCTGGCTTTGGTTTGGGCAGAATGCCTGCTTGGATGGCATTCACGAAGACCGTGTGCCCGCATCCGTCGCAGGTTAGTATGAACATGGGAAAGATGGGGCCACCGATTCTCAGGGAGCCGCCTGTAAATTGGGTAGTCTGAACCAATATCTCGCCGATGTTCCAACTCGTATCGCCTGAGTATGGGCAGGCGAAGTTCTTCCACTTCTCTTTCACCCACGCAACGATGTCTTCCTTCTCCTTCTCCGTCAACCGCCAATTTTCGTCTGGCATACGCACCTCCCGCCAAAGGTGCGCCAATCGTAGCATGATGCTTATTCAAAGTCGTTCTCTGAAACCCAAAGAGCAGGGCCGACTTTTGCATAAAGCTGTTCTTGACACTCCAGATTGGCGACTCCTATACTCGTGCCGATCGTCTCCGTGGAAAGCTCCGAGGAGCACGCCTCATGGACTTCGGCTGGTCGCAAGAGGAAGAGGAGTTTCGTCAGAGCGTCCGGCAGGTACTGCGGGACGAGCTGCCGGACGGCTGGCTCCAGAGCGTGGGAGAGGATGAGGACGGCGACGCTCGCTCCCGGTTCGAGGCGGACTTCGCCCGGAACATGGGTCGACGGGGCTGGCTCACGGTCGGGTGGCCCGAGGAGTTCGGCGGCATGGGTTGGACGCCTCTCCAGCAGATGATCTTCAACGAGGAGATGGCGTTGAGCAAAGCCCCCCGCAAGCACATGGCCGCAGGCGTGACCCTGTCCGGCCCGGTCATCATGCTTCACGGCTCCGAAGAGCAGAAGAAGCGCTTCCTCCCACCCATCGCCAGGGGCGAGGTCCTCTGGTGCCAGCTCTTCAGCGAGCCCAACGCGGGCTCGGACCTGGCGTCGCTCCAGACCCGGGCGGAGGAGATGGGCGACTTCTTCCTGGTGAACGGCCAGAAGACGTGGATCTCCCAGGGCCACGAGGCGCAATGGGGGCTGATGCTGGCCCGCACCGACCCGGAAGCCCCCAAGCACAAGGGTCTCAGCTACTTCCTGGTGGACATGACGCTCCCGGGCATCACCAGCCGGCCGATCATCAACATGGCCGACGTGCACCACTTCAACGAGTTTTTCTTCGACAACGTTCGCATCCCCCGAGACTGCCTCGTGGGGGAGAAGAACCGCGGATGGTATCTGGCCACCACGACGCTCAACTTCGAGCGGTCGGGGATCCGGGCCACGGTGCCGGCGATGCAGCTGTTCGACGAGATCGTGGCCTTCGCCAAGGAGGGGCGCGACGGGTTCCGGCCCCTCCAGGCGAACCCAGAGCTGCGCCACAAGCTGGCCGACATGGCCATCCAGCTTCATACCTCCCGTCTCCTCTCCTACAGGGTCGGCTGGCTGCAAAGCTCGGGAGCGCCGCCGTCGCACGAGTCGTCGGTGTCGCGACTGTTCGCCACCGAGCTGACGCAGCGGCTGGTCCAGCTCGGCATGGAGACGCTGGGCCTGTGGGCTCAGCCGACGGAGAACAGCAGCCAGAGTGTCCTCCACGGGAAGGTCCAGAAGCTGTACCGGGGACAGCGAGCGATCACCATCGGGGCCGGCACGTCGGAGATCCAGCGCAACACCATCGCCATGCGGGGCCTGGGCCTGCCCAGGGGCTAGCGGACCGCCAGGCGCCAGGGGTCAACGCCGTGTTCCCCATCTCAGACGACAGCCCCCGCATTCACGGTCTCCCCTACGTCAATATCGGCCTGATCGTCATCAGCGCCATCGTCTTCCTGTACGAGCTCACCCTGACCAATCTCGACCAGACGGTCTTTTTCTACAAGTACGGTCTGATTCCCAAGGAGCTGACGGAAGGCATCAGCTTCGAGTGCTTGGCCACCACCAGGGACTTGCTGGGGCGGGTCGCGACCGGGCCCCACGCTGGGGCGATCTGCGACGTGGCCCTGGCTCGCGGCGCCCGAGACATCAGCTCGCCCATCGGCTCCTGGGGCACGGTGTTCTCCTCGATGTTCATCCACGGCGGCGTGCTCCATTTTTTGGGCAACATGGTCTTTTTGTGGGTGTTCGGCGACAACGTGGAGGACCGCCTGGGGCATCTGCGCTATCTGGCCTTCTACGTGGCCATGGGAGTCGTGGCCGCCTGGACGCAGATCGGCATCAACATGGGCTCGGAGGTCCCCACCATCGGCGCCAGCGGGGCGATCGCCGGGGTCCTGGGCGCCTACCTTCTCTTGTTCCCGTACAACCAGGTGCGCACCCTCGTCGTCTTCTTCTTCATCACCTTCATACGGATTCCGGCGGTCTACCTCCTGGGCTTTTGGATCCTGCTCCAGTTCTTCAACGGAATAGGCTCGTTGGATAGCTCCATCCGCTCGGGAGGGGTCGCCTATTGGGCCCACATCGGCGGGTTCGCCGCCGGAGTCATTGCCATCGCGCTGCTCAAGCTCCTCGTCTGGCGGGAGCGGCTCATTCCCCGTCGCCGGCGCTCCATCGAGTACTGGGACTTCGATCGGTGACCGGTCGAGCCCTCGTGCCGATGACGCCGCGGGCCGGTTGACCCGGCGTTGGGCGCCGCCCTGGGCGCTGGATCGACTTCGCGATCGCCCTCCGTACGCGCCGTCTTCCTGTGCTCCACTCGGTTAGCCTGAGCGACCGATTGCGGCATTCCAGGAAAAATTCAAAACGATTTATACACTGGAAACAAAACCTATTGCAAAAAGGTCAAAAACGTTGCACAATTGGGGTGGTCGCTGAAGGCGCTTGGGAGCAAACACAGGCGAAACGCACCCTAATCGCGGCGGATCGCATCTGAGCTAACAGGAGTGACTGGACCAACCTTGCGAATTGGGCCAAGATTGCCATACGAAAGACTTGACGAATTCCGTCACCCTCGCTAGACTGTGCGTGCGTGGAGGAAAGATGCCATGGTTGTTCAGCGGATCGACGATAAAGTACGAGTGAAGCGGGACCGGACCAAGCTCGCCATCAAACAAGCGATGGAGAGCCGTTGGGAAGAGGCCGTCGCGATGAACAGGCTGATTCTTCAGGCCGACGCCAAAGACGTCGAGGCCTTGAACCGCATGGGCAAGGCCCTCAGCGAGCTCGGCCGATACGGCGAGGCCCGGCAGACCTTTACGAAAGCTCTGTCGATCTCTCCCAATAACTCGATCGCCAAGAAGAACGTCGAGCGGCTCGGCCTCCTGCGAAAAGATGCCCGGAAGCGGCCCCAGCACTCGCGGGTGCCGCCTCAGTTCTTCATCGAGGAGTCGGCCAAGACCGTCGTGACGGCGCTGCTCGACCCGGCGCCCGAGAGTGTCCTGGCCAAGATGTCGCCCGGCGAACCGGCGCAGCTGGAGGCGGGCAACCACAGCCTGGTCGTCAAGAACACCGACGGTGAATGCCTCGGGACGCTGCCGCCCAAGCTGGGTCTTCGGTTGATCACCCTGATGGACGGCGGAAACCGCTACGCCGCCGCCCTTACGAGCGTCGGCCACGGCGAGGTCCGGGTCTTCATTCGCGAGACCTATCAGCACATGAGCCAGCGGGGCCGTCCCTCCTTCCCACCCAAGAGCGCCGACGACTTCCGCCCTTACGTCTGGGACGGGGCTTACTCCTACGGCAAGGACGAGGACGACGATGCGTTTTTGCCGGGCATGGACGATTGGGACGACAGCACGGACGACGGGGCCCCGATACTGGGCCGGTCCCGACGCCGCGTGGCCGCGACCGCGGTGGGTGATCTCTAGAGCCTGGTAAGGCTTCCCGGCCTGTAGCCCGCAGAAACCACGACCGGCGCCGCGACCGAACGTCATCCGTTCCCCTCGCGGCGCCGGTTTTTTGCGGTTCTTTGGGGGTGTGAGGCGGTGTTGGGTTCTCACCCGCCGAGATGCGCCGCCTCTCGCCATCCTTACGTCCGCCCAGCTTCAGGCCAACCGTTTCGGCGACGGCGGGCGGCCGCCGGGCAGGTGCTATAATCAGCCTGCCATGAGTACCGCCGCGAAAAGGAGCATCGTCACCAAAACAGGCGACACCGGCGAGACCGGCCTGCTCTACGGCGGCCGCGTGCCGAAGGACGACCCCCGCGTGGAGGCCTACGGGACCATCGACGAGGCGGTGGCCGTCATGGGGTTGGCCCGATCGCTTTCGTCCTTCCAGCGAGTGAAAGAGACGCTGCTGGAGACGCAAAAGCAGCTCTTCTCCGTGGCCGCCGAGCTGGCCATCGACGTGGCCGAGTACGACAAGTTCGATGCCCACTTCTCCCGCGTGACGCCGGAGATGGTCGACGGCCTGGAGACGCGGATCGCCGCCATCGAGGCCGAGGTGGCGATGCCGCCCACGTTCATCGTGCCCGGGGCCAGCCCGGCGTCGGGAGCTCTGGACATGGCTCGGACCGTCGTGCGGCGCGCCGAGCGTCGAGTCGCCGCGCTCAAGGCGGCGGGGCTTGTTCGAAACGGCGAGATCTTGCGCTACCTCAACCGGCTTTCCGACCTGGTCTATACGCTCGCACGCTATGAAAATAAAGACACCGATCCCGAGATTCTGGCCGGGGGCCGTGCGTAGGGCCGTCCCCCTCGCCTTCGCCACAGCGGCCACGTTGGTCCTCCTGGCCACGGCCTGCGGTTCTTCAGACTCCGGCTCCGGATCGGAGGTCCTGTTTCAGGCCGAAGACGGCCTGGTGATCCACGGACGCGTCTTCGGCAACGGCGCTCCCGGCGTGGTGCTGGGCCACATGCTCAACGGCGACCAGGGCGATTGGACGACGTTCGCCGAGACGCTGGCGGTGCGAGGGTTCAGCGTCTTGACCTTCGATTTTCGCGGCCACGGCAAATCGGGCGGCGGCAAGGAGGTCGGCATCGCCGACACCGATATGAGCGCGGCCTTGCGGTTCATGCGGGTGCGCCTGGACCGTCCCAACGTGTTCCTCGTTGGAGCGAGCATGGGCGGTACGGCGGCGTTGAAAGTGGCCTCGCGGGAGGAGGTCCTTGGCGTGGTTAGCCTATCGGCGCCGGTGTCGATCCGGGGCCTTTCGGCAATACTCGATGTGGAGCGAGTCGCCAGCGCCAAGCTGTTCGTGGCCGCCGAGGGCGACGGCGGGGCCGCCTCGGACGCGCAGCGGCTTTTCGATCTCGCCGGCGATCCCAAGCAGCTGGAGATCGTGGGCGGCGGCCGTCACGGCACGGACCTGCTCAAAGGCGGTGACGCCGACCGGGTCCGCGGCCTGATCCTGGACTTCTTGGAACAGTACCGGGTGGGGCTCTGATGACGCGGCCCGAGATCGCCGTGATCAACTACGGGGCCGGCAACCTTCGCAGCGTGGTCAAGGCGTTCGAGCACATCGGCTATCCCGCCACCGTGACCACCGACCCTCGCAAGGTGATGGCGGCCGATGGCGTCGTCTTGCCGGGGGTCGGCGCTGCCGGCGACACGATGACCAACCTGCACGCTCGCGGGATGGTGGACGCCATCGCCACCGTCATCGCGAAGAAGCGCCCGTTCTTCGGCGTGTGCATCGGCCTCCAGGTCCTGTTCGAGCGATCGGAGGAGGACGGCGCCGAGTGCCTGGGTCTCCTCGGAGGGTACGTGAGGCGTCTGCCGGCGGGCGTCAAGGTCCCCCACATGGGCTGGAACCAGGTGCGCCTGGCCGAAAGCCATCCGCTGTTCCACGGAATCGCCGACGACTCCTACTTCTACTTCGTCCACAGCTACTACGCCGACCCCACGGAGCAGAGCGCCGTCGTCGGCCTGACGGATTACGGCGCCACCTTCGCCAGCGCGCTGGCCCAGGGAAACCTGGTCGGCACCCAGTTCCACCCGGAGAAGAGCGGGAGCCTGGGGCTCCAGCTTTACCGGAACTTCGTTCAGCGGGTGGTCGGCGCCGGAGACTGAGACGCCTGTCCCAGCGCCGCCGGAGGCTCCTTCGCCGTGGGCTTTGAAGTCATCCCCGTCATCGATCTGCGCGGCGGCCGGTGCGTTCGCCTGTACCAGGGAGACTTCGCCAAAGAGACGGTCTTCTCCAACGATCCCGTGGGCGTCGCGCGACGGTGGGAGGCGGCCGGCGCTCCGCGCATTCATGTGGTCGATCTGGACGGGGCCGCCTCGGGCCGGCCGGTCAACACCTCCATCGTCGAGGCCATCGCCGCGGCGGTGTCGATACCCATCCAGGCCGGAGGCGGCCTGCGCACCATCGAGGCCATCGAGCTGCTGCTGGCCCGGGGCGTCCAGCGCGTCGTCCTGGGGACCAGCGCCGCCGAGGATCCCGCGCTGGTCGGCGAAGCCGCGCAACGGTTCGGCGAGGCCATCGTCGTTGGCGTCGACGCCCGCGATGGACTGGTGGCGACCCATGGGTGGGTCAAGGCCCAGGCGATCAGCGCCGTCGATCTGATAAAGCGAATGGAGGCGCTGGACGTGCGCCGGTTCGTGTATACCGATATCGCCAGGGATGGCGCGCTCACCGGGCCGCCGTTGGACAGCATCGGCGATCTCCTGAAATCGACCGGCGCCGCCGTCATCGCGTCGGGAGGCGTCTCGTCGCTGGCCGATCTCGAACAGCTGGCCAGGCTGGGCATCGAAGGCGCCATCGTCGGCCGCGCGGTCTACACCGGCGACGTCGACCTGCGCCGAGCCGTGGCCATGGCGGAGACATGGGACCGGAGGGACTGATGCGCTCACGCGAGGCGGGACACAAATTCAGCCCCGAGAACCTGGACCGCCTGATGTCGGACGAGCGACGCCGGCTGACCGACCCCGAGCGGCTGTTCGACATGTTTCCCCTGGCCGACGATCAGGTCGTCGCCGACGTCGGGTGCGGTCCAGGGTTCTTCGCCATCCCCCTGGCCAGGCGTCTATCGAAAGGAAAGGTCTACGCCTTCGACGTCCAGGACGAAATGGTGCGAGCGGCCCAGGCGAACGTGGCCTCCTCGGGCCTGGCCAACGTGGAGGCGGCGCGGTGCGATGAATCGCGCCTGCCCCTCGCCGCCGGGACCCTGGACGGCGCGTACCTGGCGTTCGTCTTCCATGAGATCGAGGGCTCGCTGCCCGACTACGTGGCGATGCTGCGGGAGCGCTTGAAGCCGGGCGGCTGGCTGGCCGTCGTGGAGTGGAAGCGCGAGCCGATGGAGGAGGGGCCGCCTCTGCACGAGCGCCTGGCGGAGCGCGAGATCCGCGAGATCGGCGAGGCCGGCGGCATGACCTTCTCCAGCCAGGCCGACGTGAACGACAAGCAATACCTGGTCCTCTTTACCAACGGGTCTGTCTGAGTTGCAGTTGCCTCTCTCGGCCGGCGAGGGCTCCGGGCTGGCCTCGTGGGCGGAGGTGCTCTTCTCCCTGGGCGTCGGGGGCTTTTTGGGTCTCTGCGGCGGCATGGCGGGACTGGTCCTGGGCAACCTCCGGCTGCCGGCGGTCTTTTTCCTCGTGGGCTCGGCGCCCGTCGCAGCCGGCACCAACATCGGCATCAGCGGCATCTCCGCCGCCGGCGGCGTCTGGCGGCACTGGCGTGACGGCTCCATCCGGTGGCGAGTCTTTCTGACGATGGCGCCGCCCTCGGCCCTGGGCGCCTTTGCAGGCGGGTTCTTCAGCAACCGCATCGACGCCGGTCTCCTGCTGGTCATCATCTCGGTGATCATCGTGCAAGGCGGCGTCGGGGCCCTGCTCCAAGCCCGCTCCGCTCGAGCCGACGCCCGCCGGGCCGGTCCTGGCGCATCCCAAGATGCCGCGCCGCCGAGCGTCCAGCGGCGGGCCGCCAAAGAAGCGGGCATCGGCCTGGTCATCGGCGGCCTCGGCGGACTGGTGGGCCTGATCCTGGGCAGCCTGCGCCTGCCGGCGATGCTGCGCTTCCTGGGCATGCAGCCCCGGTTCGCGGTTGGGACCAACATGGCCGTCGGCCTGGCTACGGGCATGGCGGGCCTGGCGGGCCACCTCGCCGGAGGAGGGATCGATTGGACGGTGCTGGTGACGATGGGCGGCGCCTCGGCCGTCGGGTCCTACTACGGCGCCAGGCTCACCGGCCGCATGAGCCGGGCGGCCCTGCTGACGGCTCTGGGGGTGGTACTATTGGTCGTGGCGGGCGCCATGTTCTGGCAGGCCGTTCTCGAGCTGTAGCGGGCGCCTCAGGAAGACCCGATGCTGACCAAGCGGATCATCCCCTGTCTCGACGTCGACGCCGGGCGCGTGGTGAAGGGCGTGCGCTTTCGGGACCACCGCGACGCCGGCGACCCCACGGAGCTGGCGGCGTTCTACAACGAGCAGGGCGCCGACGAGCTGGTGTTCTACGACATCACGGCCTCGGCGGACCAGCGGGCCACGATGGTCGAGGTGGTGGAGCGGGTCTCGGAGGAGGTCTTCATCCCCCTGGCGGTGGGAGGCGGCCTCCGCAGCGCCGAGGACATGCAACGCATGCTCCTGGCCGGCGCGGACAAGGTGAGCATCAACACCGCCGCGGTGCAGACGCCGACGCTGATCTCCGAGGGGGCCGACCGGTTCGGCAGCCAGTGCATCGTCGTGGGGATGGACGCGCAACGGGTCGACGCTTCACGGGGCGAAGGACGGCCTGTGGACGGCGTTCTCTCACGGATCGCGCTGGAGCCATCGTCGCGATGGGAGATTCGCACGCACACCGGTCGGGGAGGCGGCCGCGCTACCGGCATCGACGCGGTGAAGTGGGCCAGCTATGTGGTGGAGATGGGCGCGGGCGAGATCGTGCTCAACAGCATCGACGCCGACGGCACGAAGCAAGGGTACGATCTGGATCTGACCCGGGCCGTCTCGGAGGCGGTGACGGTGCCGGTGGTCGCCAGCGGCGGGGCCGGCGAGATGGAGCACTTCTACGACGTGGTGGAGGCGGGCAAGGCCGACGCCGTGCTGGCGGCGAGCGTGTTCCACTACGGCACGTTCAGCATCGCCGACGTCAAACGCTACCTGGCGGGCCGCGGCGTCCCGATGCGCCTGTAGGGGCGAGACCATCCGCAGATTACGCAGATTGCGCAGATGGTAGCTGCGAACTTTTCAGGCTTTGAGCCGGAATCTTGGGCCCGCCAGGAGCGTTGAGTGCGCCGGTTTACCTCATTCGTGAGACAGAACAATCGAGTCCTGGCTGTCTTGCTTGTACCCCTTGTGATCGTGGGACTCTGGGCTCTCTTGACATGGCACCTGGAACCCCAGAACGCCGGCGACCGGCAAGATGTTCTGGTCCTACTCGCGCAGATCGTCGCCGGCATCGTGCTGGCCATCGGCGTCTGGTACACGGCGCGCCGCGTCGCGGCCACCGAGCAGGCCGTGGAGGTGTCGCGGGAGGGCCAGATCACCGAGCGCTTCACCCGCGCCATCGACCAACTGGGCAGCGGGAGGATGCAGATTCGCCTGGGCGGGATCTACGCCCTGGAGCGCATCGCCCGGCATTCTCGCGAAGACCACTGGCCCATCATGGAGATTCTCACGGCCTTCGTTCGGGATAAGGCTGCCTGGAAAGAAGGGAACGGGGTGCCCGACGGCGACCCTCCGCGCCCGCCCCAGGACATTCAGTCCGCTCTGACGGTGCTGGGGCGCCGGGAGCGGTCGCATGAGACGGAGCGGTCCCATGAGGCGGAGGGTCAGCACCTCGATCTGCGAAACACCGACCTCCGGGGAGCCGACCTTTCCGAGGCGCACCTGGAGGGCGCCCGGCTTGTTATGGCGCACCTGGAGGGCGCCCTGCTTACTGGGACGCACCTGGAGGGGGCTTGGCTTGATGGGGCGCACCTGGAGGGGGCTAGGCTTTTTGGGGCGCACCTGGAGGGCGCCGGGCTTGATAGGGCGCACCTGGAGGGGGCTAGGCTTTTTGGGGCGCACCTGGAGAGGGCCTGGCTTGATGGGGCGCACCTGGAGAGGGCCTGGCTTGATGAGGCACACCTGGAGGACGCCTGGCTTGATGAGGCACACCTGGAGGGCGTGGATCTTTCAGGGGTGAGCGGACTGACCACCCAGCAACTGTCCCTAGCCTTCATGGACGACAAGACACGGCTCCCCGATGACCTGGAGTACGACCTGGCCGCCCACCTGGAGCGCCAGAGGGCGAGGTCGGAGAAGCAGGCAGCATCACCCCAAGAGGGCGAGGCCGGGCGCCCCGCGGGATGAGGGGCGTCTCGCGCGTCGTGGGTCGCGCCGCCCGCGCCGCTAGAGGCTATTTCAAACATCGAACTGCCAGATTGGGAGCGCCCTCACCCTAACCCTCTCCCTCGAAGGGCGAGGGGATTTTGGGATGGCCGCTAGTAGATAACCTTCTCGGTCTCCAGTCGGCGGACCTCGTCTTCCGGGATGCCCAACAGCTCGCCGAAGATGCGGTCGTTCTCCTGGCCCATCAGCGGCG
>JACZVV010000057.1 GCA_022572465.1 Chloroflexota bacterium | reverse complement strand
GATCGGCCTCCCGGTAGTACTGGACTCCCTGGACCAGGGACGAGGCGCAGTTGCCTACGCCGACGATGGCGACGTTGATGAGATTTCCGGTCACGCTAATTTGGCTCCTTTGATCTGAAGTTGGATGGCGCCCGACGTGGGTCTGGATGGGCGCTCGACGCCCATGGGACGTCAGCGCCATCGTACTACAACGGATACCGGGCGGCAAATGGCGCGCCCAGAAGAGAGCGCCATTCCTGCGGGGGCCTCAACCTCCGCTCGCCCTCACAGGATCACGCCCTTGTCTTTCAGCGCCTCGAGCTCCTCCCAGGAGAAGCCGGCGTCCAAAAGCACCTCCTCGGTATGCTGGCCGAGCATGGGGGCCGTCGTTTCGATGGAGGTCCGGGTGTCGCTGAACTGGATTGGGCTGGTCACCAGGTTCATGCTGCCGGCGTCGGGATGCTCGATGGGGTGGAAGTAGCCGTTGGCCCAGGCCTGCTCGTCCTTGCTCGCGTCCAGTATGGTCTGGATCTTGCCCCAGCGCACGCCGTGCTCATCGAAACGCGGAATCCATTCATTGGTAGGCCGTTTGATGAAGCTCTTCTGGAAGATGCCCATCAGCTCGCCCGCCCGCTCCGCGCGTTTCTCCAGGCTGTCGTATTTGGGGTCGCTGAGCAGGTCCTCGCACTCCGCGGCACGGCAGAAGGGCTCCCAGTACCGGTCGGGCTGGAGATTCACCATCTGGATCCAGCCGTCGGCGGTCTGAAAGGTCCCCACCAGGGGATTGCCGGCCACGCCGCGGGTGAACTTGCCGATGTTTTGCTGGGTCATCGCCACCGTTACCTGGTCGACCGACGAGACCCACAGCCCGGAATGGAAAAGCGAGGCTTGCACATGCTGCCCCCGTCCTGTCTTTTCTCGCGCGACCAGAGCCGCGGCGACGCCGCCGGCGATGGCGATGGACGTCACGTGGTCTCCCAGCGCCGGCCGCTGCCCGATCGGCTCGTCGCCGGGCGCCAGGGCGAGGGCGAAGCCCGCGCGGGCCCAGAAGCACAGGGCGTCGTAACCGGGGCGGTCGGCATCGGCCCCTTCGGGACCGAACCCCGAGAGATGGCACATGACCAGCCTGGGGTTCTCCTTCTTCAGATCATCGTAGGCGAGCCCGAGCTTTCTGAGTGTGGGCCGGCGGGAGCTGGTGAGAAAGACGTCTGCTTTCTTGATCAGCCGCAGGATCGCATCGTGACCCTCGGGGGTGCCTACGTCGATGGTCACGCCTTTTTTATTTCGATTGTCCTGCTCCCACACCGGCGCGATCTGGCCGGTGCCCTGGGTGTTGGAGACCAAGGCGAAGGCGCGGGCCGGGTCACCGCCCCCTTTGGGCTCCTCCACCTTGATCACTTCGGCCCCCCAATCGCCGAGAATGGCCCCGCCGCCGGGCAGTGCGCCCCAGGTGGACATTTCGATCACACGGATTCCATCGAGAGGTCCTGGCACCGTTCTCACCTCCATGATTCGTTCGCCGACGCCGGGCATCGGAATCGGGCACGTAAATTCAGTGCGGGTCATGGTATCACACGCAAGCGAAAGGTGAAAACGAGAAGCCGCCCTCACCCTCACCCTCTCCCTCGAAGGGAGAGGGGATTTCGGGATGGCAACGAAGGAAGGGCGGGATTGCTGGCTCGGTCAGGCCAGGCCTCAATCGTGATTCACCTCCAGGGCGTGATCCGCCACCGGGGCGTGCTCTACCACCAGCGCTTCGACGCGCGCCGTCGTCACGTCGACGCCCTTCTGGTTGCGGCACCAGGCGTTGACGACGACTCGCAGACCACCGGCCTCTGGAGCCGCCTCGGTGACGGCGCCGCCCGCGGTCAAGACGTCGTTCAGGTGGACGGGCTGGCGGAAGCGGACATCCATGACCGAGCCCCTGAACATGGCCTCGCCCAGAAGCGCGACGCAGATCTGCTGGATCAGCGCGGCGGAGATCTGGCCGGTGGCCACCGGGGCGTCCATGCCCTGGCGGGACGCCACGTCGGGGTCCCAGTGGACTGGATTGGTCCCGGCCCACTGGCGGGAGAACATGACCAGGGGCGTCACGGTCAGCTCGACCGCCGTCAGCTCCAGGCCGATCTGTATGGACGCGGCGCCGGTCATCGCTGCCCTTCGTCGCGGGAGGGAGGAATGGCGTACTCCTTCTCCTCCCGAATCAGGGCCGTTCCGCTCGCCACGTCGTGGGCCTCGACGACGATGCGAACGTAACGCCTTCCGCGGCGCTCATATTTGCCGGCGATGCGTCCGCGAAAACGCGCCACCATGCCCGCTGTCGCAGGGGCCAGGGTCACGGTGCGGTTGCGCGTGTTGAGGAAGCCCATCATGCGGCCCAGCGAGTCGGTGAGGCGGGAGGCGAGGCGCGAAATAAGCAGCGGCGGGGCCACGGGCGGGCCGAAGGGCGACCCGCCGACGCTGTACCAGGGGTTGGGGTCGCCGCACAGGTCGGCGTACCACGCGATCAGCGGGTAGGTGATTCGGACGTCCCACTCGCGCTCGAAGCCGACCTCCAGGTCGTCATCCGTCAGCGGGCGCCAGTTGAGACCAGTCCAGCCGGTGTCGGTGCTCATGCGCGGAACGCCCGCGGCAGGCTGTCAGAAACGCCTGGGCGGGGACGAGGCACAGGCTACCACATTGGGTCGCCCAAGAGCGAGCAGGACCGGCAATCGTCGTTGGTCTGGGAAGGAGGGCTTCCGGCGTTCGACTACTTCGCGGTTTCTTGGGGCTGGAGCCGAAAGCGGGCCTGCCGCATCGGAGCGAGGAGAGAGTCGAAAGCGTTGAACAACACGCTTCGCTCCACCACGAGGACGAGGGCGCCGATGAGGACCGGAGGAACGAAGATCACTGCGTGGGTAACCAGGGCGAAGCTGAGGGCCAGCGGCGGCGCGACGCCGAAAAGCCCCAGCGCCGAGACGGCGACCGCCTCGTAGACGCCGACGAGAGCGGGCGGCGTGGGGATGACTCCTGCGAACCGCACGATGGTGACGGTGATCACGGCGACGGTCCAGTAGGGCAGGCCGATCCCCATGGCGTCGGCGATCATCCACGCCGCCAGGCCGATGTAGGCCCACCCCAGAGCGGTCAACGCCATGCAGGCCACCAGAGTCCGCTTGCTGGATTGGGCCGAGCGGATTGCCGCCAGGGTCTCGTGGACCAGCCGCCGCCGCCGCACCAGGCCGATCTTGCCGACGGCTCGTGCCAGGAACGGGGTCAGGAGGAGCAGCATGGCGGACCCCGCCGCGATGCCCACGACCACGGGCCGATAGGGCGCGAAGGCGGGCAACATGACCAGCCCGATCGCCACCATATTGGCCGAGACGACGACGTCGAGCAGATGTCCCACGACGAAGCTGGCAACCACTTTCGGGGCGCGGATGCCGTCGCGTTGTTGCAACAAGGTGAGCTGCGCGATCTCGGATACGCCACGCACCGGGCTGACGGTATGGATGGCGGCGCCCACGTTTCGAATCAGAAAGAGCCGGCCGGCGCTGATGTTCTCACCCGGCAGGAGCAGCTTCCAACGGTGGGCTTTCAGGTAGTGGGCGAAAAGCACCGCGGCGACGGCCATGAAGATCACGCTCCACTCCACCTGCCGGACGCCATCGATAGCCTCGCTCCAGTCGACGCGCCGAAGCGCAAGCCAGCCGATGACGCCGCCGGCCGACCATCCCAGCGCTGTGAACAAGACCCGTTTCAAAGCCGCGTCTCCAACCTGTTCCAATGGTGCGATAGAGGGGCTCGACCGCGGCCTGTTCCCGGTCGTCCCGGGCCATGCCGGGAGCGGACGCTCTTCACCCGGCGAAGGATGCGCTGGGGGAGCAAGACCTGGGCCGCCGAGCCGTTGTGTGTAGTCTCGCGGAGCGGCGTCGAGCAAGACAGGATGGCGGCACCCACGCGGCTAGAAGCAGGCCTGCATTGTTCGCGCGACGCGCCGCCGCCGTGGGGTCACGCCGCACGTGGCGCTGATCGTGTTAGTCACCAGCGCCGTGGAGTTGGCCAACTCCATCAATGGCGATGGGGCGATAGGCCGGAGCCTCTTGGCTTGAAGCCAAATCAGAAGGGGTTCGGAATTACCCTAAGCCGATCCGGGTCCGCACTTTCGCCCACATCGCCGGTTGCATGGCATTTTCAGCTAGCTGGGTCATGCCTTGAAAAACCTCAGGAGGCGCCTTCGCCTTTACGATGTTGAGGAGCAAGGAAATCTCATCGGGATTGTAGCTGGCGCTCATCTCCGCCAACCAGAGGCCGAGGCGTTCCGGAGGCACTGAACCTTCAATCGCCGCATCCAATGCGATCAACTCTTCGTCGGTAAAATGATCCCAGAGGGCTTGCGCGAGCTCCGTTTCCTCTCGGTAGAGGTGACCCAGGTATATGCCAATGTAGGCGTTGAAGCGCTCATGCACCTCTACTCCTAACTCTACCCGCCGGGCCCCGTTGGCGTTCCTGATCTGAGCTCCCAGTTGCTCGATCTCTGTGGTTAGCCTGTCGTCCTCGTCGTGGTCTTCGGCGAATTTGGCCGTGATGCCTGGCACTTTTTTCTCCAGGACAGGGTGAAGAAAGGTATCCTCATGGCCCCTGTGCTCCCGGAGGAAGGAGATGGTCCGGTCCACAATGGCCAGGGTCTCGTGAGTTACGGCGTCATCGGCGAAGTCCGCCAAACCAATTTGGCGCGAAGTCGAGAACAAGAGGTGGCGAATAGCCTTATGGATGGGCCGGTAGATGGAAAATCGCTGTTCAGCCAAGGTGTCGTCTCTCCCTTAAGCAGTTTCTAGGTGAGCCTGAGTGTATCCTGCCTCCCACTCCCTCAGGCATTGTACGGGATACGCTCCCGCGCTGTCGCTCTCCAGAGTTTCGCAACGGCCTACTGGTACCTACGGCCTACAACCCGGTGCGCATGGCGGAGCGGCGCGGAGGTGGACAGGATGGCGGCACCCACGCGGCTAGAAGCAGGCCCGCATTGTGCGCGTGATGCGGGCTTCTCCGGTGCGGCATTGGGCCGGAAAAGTTGATGCGGCTCAGCCGCCGGGCTCATCACCTCACGACCACCTGTCCGATCTGGAACCCCAGAGCCGGATAGCTTCCCCAATAGAGAGTGATGAGCGGATTTCGAGGAGTTTACGGACATTGACTGCATCAGGAGACGGTGTTAATGTGCAGCCCACCTCCGATGCACCATCAATTAGGGTGCCCACAATTTGATATGGAAAATCTCGGATAATGGCCCGTGGCCAAATCGCAGGCGGTGACTGGAGTCGTTCTGGCTGGCGGCCGAAGCCGGCGGCTGGGGCGGGACAAGCGGCTGGAGCCCTTCGCCGGCCAGCCGCTGTTGAGTCGCGTGATGGCCCGGTTGGCCCCCGTCTGCGATGCGCTGGTCGCTGTGGTCGCCGACGAAACAATGGAAGACGGCCTTCCGCTGCCTGCGGGAGCCACCCTCGTCGCCGACCGCTACCCCGGCAAGGGCTCCCTCGGCGGCATCTACACTGGCCTGGCCGCCGCATCGACCCCCTGGGCTTTCGTCGTCGCTTGCGATATGCCCTTCTTGAACGCCAGCCTCATCAAGCACATGCTCTCCCTCCGTCGGGGCCACGACGTCGTCGTTCCCATCCTCGATGGCCGCCCCGAACCCACCCACGCCGCCTACGCCCAGGCCTGCCTCCCCGCCATCAAGCACCGCCTCGAACGCGACCAGCTCAAGATCATCGGCTTCTTCGACGACGTCCGCGTCCGCTACGTCCCCGAGGACGAGCTGCGCCGCTTCGACCCCGACCTCCTCACCTTCTTCAACATCAACACCCAGGCCGACCTCGATCGGGCCCTAGCCCTGGCCAAGGCGGGTTGCTGACATGCCCGCTCCGCCGCCCCGGCCCCTCTGCTGCCGCATCGAGCTCTTCGGCCTCGCCCGGTTAACCGCCGGCCAAAAGGCCGTCGACCTCACCCTGCCCCCCCACGCCACCCTCGCCGACGCCGTCGCTTCCCTCGCCCAGGCGCTGCCCCAGCTCGTCGGCAAGGCCGTCCTCCATTAGGTCCTTATGGGTCATTCGACGCACAACCTGGTCTCGTCGTCCTCTAGTATCTCGTCGATCTCCGTTAAAAGTCTTAAACTGGCTAAAAACATACCGAGAATCCGAAGATTGGCCTGTGGGGGAGATAATTTTTGACCTGGAGACCAGCCTGTACGCGGCGGGCATGTACCAAACAGGGGCAAGGTACCAGCAACTGAACCGAGATAGCATGTACCGAAGTGACAAAGTTAGGCGCGCACTGAAGAGGGACTGACGTCAACATCGATGACCTTGATCGTATCAGAGGCCGGATAGCGCGGGACCGCAGCGCCCCGCGACCTTGTCCTTGAGCGTCAGCTTCGCGATTTTGTACTCAAATGGTCCCCAGCTGACCTTCTCCAGGAGCGGTCCGAGATAGTCCTCGGTGATTGACGTCCAGCCAGTCCTCGAGGAGCTGGAGGATCCGCTCCACCCGCTTGTGGTTCACCGACCAGCCCTGCGCCCGCAGCTTTCCCGTAACCCGCCGATAGCCATAGCGGCCAAACTCCTGGGCAAGCTGCAGGATGGCCGTGGTCAGCGGGGCCTCACCCTCGGGCGCGGTGAACTGCTACGGTTGCGTGGCCCTGGCTTGAACGAGCGCCCGGCACGCCCGACGCTCAGACACGCCGAAGAAACTTCGCACGTGCTCGATGCAAGGCCGGCGGCGGGCCGGGATCAGAAGTTTCCCTCCGCCGCCTCCTGTAGGACCCGCTTATCGAGCGTGAAGTCCGCCACTACATGCCGAAGCCACGAGTTCTCCTGCTCGAGGTGCTTCGGCCGCCGGGTTTGATCGATCCGTAGGTCCCCGTACTCCCGACGCCAACGGTAGAACGTCTGCTCCGTCACACCGATCTGCTTGCACACCTGGGCCACGGTCTCCCCCTTGGCCAGGCGTACCTCCGCCTCCCGCAACTTGTTGATGCTCCCTTCTGCCGCGAATCGTTTCCTGGGCATCGGTGCCTCCCTTTCTAAGTCCAGGCTTTTTCTAACTTTACGCCTGGACTAGTTTGGGGGGCAGGCCCGCCCGCCCGACAACAACGCAAACTTCCGTCGTTCACACCGCGTTCACGGACAACGTGCGTTTATTCACAAACCTTGCACGGCGGGCCGATACGATGACTGGCAGACCGGCGTGACACTGGCTGAGCCAGAAGGGACCGCTGGCCCGCGGCGGCACAAGCTGCCGCCCGCCTCATCGAGCCAGAGAGGGAGACTGCTTTGAGCCAGGCGAAACAACGGGCCTTGCGAGGGCTCTCTCGACGGGACTTCCTGAAGGCATCGGGTGTGGCCGCCGCGGGACTGACGGTCTTGGGCGCCGTGCAGGCATCCGGCGTTTCCCCGGCGTTCGCTTCCAACATTCTGGTGCCCGCGAGTCCGCAGCGCAATCCCCTGGAGCAGTACCCGGACCGCGAGTGGGAGCAGGTGTACCGGGACCAGTACGGCTACGATAGCAGCTTCACCTGGGTCTGCTCCCCCAACGACACCCATGCCTGCCGTCTGCGCGCCTTCGTCAAGGACGGCGTGGTGCTGCGGTCGGAGCAGAACTACGACTCGGGCAAGATCGCCGACCTTTACGGCAACCGGGCCACGGTCCATTGGAACCCTCGCGGGTGCGGCAAGGGCTATACGATGCACCGCCGGGTCTACGGGCAGTACCGGCTCAAATACCCCATGGTGCGAAAAGGGTGGAAGCGTTGGGCCGACGACGGCTTCCCCTCGCTCTCCGACAACCCTTCGCTGCGCGATGTCTATAAGTTCAACTCACGGGGCACCGACACCTTCGAGCGCCTCTCGTGGGACCAGGCGTTCGACTACGTGTCCCGAGGAATCATCGCCGTCGCCGAGACCTACGGCGGGTCGCGCGGCGAGGCTCGGCTGGCCTCGGACGGCTACCAGCCGGAGATGATCGCCGAGACCCTGGGGGCAGGCACTCGCACCATCAAGCTGCGAGGCGGCATGGGGCTGCTGGGCGTCATCGGCAAATATGGCATGTACCGCTTCTCCAATATGCTGGCCATCCTCGACACGCACGTCCGAGGCGTCGGCGCCGACAAGGCCCTGGGCGGCCGCAACTGGTCCAACTATACCTGGCACGGCGACCAGGCCCCGGGCCACCCCTTCGTCCACGGTCTCCAGGCCTCCGACTGCGATTTCAACGACCTGCGCAACACCAAGCTCCACATTCAGGTCGGCAAGAACCTGGTGGAGAACAAGATGCCCGACTCCCACTGGTTCAACGAGATCATGGAGCGCGGCGGCAAGATCGTCGTCATCTCGCCGGAGTACAGCCCGCCGGCTACCAAGGCCGACTACTGGCTGTCGGTGCGTCCGGGCCTGTCCGATACCGGCATCTTCCTGGCCATCTCCAAGATCATCATGGACAACGGTTGGTACGACGAAGCCTTCGTCAAGCAGTTCACCGACCTTCCCCTCCTCGTGCGGACCGACACGCTGAAACGGCTCAGCGCGACGGAGACCTTCCCCGGCTACCAGCTGGGTCTTGCGCCCGACGGCCCGAGCTTCGCCATCCACGGCATGACCCGGGAGCAGTACGAGCGGCTCGGCGACTACGTCGTTATCGACAAGCGCACCGGCCGGCCGGCTGCCGTCACCCGCGAGGACGTGGGCCAGGTCCTGACGAGCAAAGGCGTCGACCCCGAGCTGGAGTGGAAGGGTGTCGTGGAACTGGCCGACGGCTCGAACGTCGAGGCGATGACGCTCTGGGAGATGTACAAGGTCCATCTCCGCGACTACGACGCCGAGACCGTGTCCGAGATCTGCGGCGCGCCGAAAGAGCTCATCGAGCGGCTGGCCCAGGACATCGCGACGATCAGGCCCGTGGCCATCCACGTCGGCGAGGGCATCAACCACTGGTTTCACGCCACGCTGCACAACCGCGCCACCTATCTGCCGCTGATGCTCACCGGCAACATCGGCACGCCCGGCGCCGGTTGCCACACCTGGGCCGGCAACTACAAGGCCGCTCTCTTTCAGGCGGCCCCGTGGGTCGGTCCCGGCTTCAAGGGTTGGGTAGCCGAGGACCCCTTCCAGCCGAACCTGGATCCCGGCGCTTCCGGCAAAGACGTGGCCACCCATGCCTACACCAAAGACGAAGAGCCGGCCTACTGGGACCACGGCGACCAGGCCCTCATCGTGGAGACGCCCGCGCACGGACGAAAGAACTTCACCGGCAAGACCCACATGCCCACGCCCACCAAGGCGCTCTGGTTCAACAACGTGAACATCATCAACAACGCCAAGTGGGCCTACGGAGTCATCAAGCACGTCAACCCGAAGATCGACATGATCGTCAACCAGGATATCGAGATGACCGCGACGGCCGAGTACTCGGACATCACGCTGCCGGCCAACTCTTGGATGGAGTTCCAGAGCCTGGAGATCACCGCGTCGTGCTCCAACCCCTTTCTTCAGATTTGGGGGAAGCAGGGCGTAAAACCCCTTTTCGACAGCAAAGACGACGTGATGATCATCGCCGGCGTGGCCAGGCGCCTGGGCGAAATTCTGGAGGACCAGCGGTTTGCCGACTACTGGAAGTTCGCCCTCGAAGGCAGGCCCGAGGTGTATATCCAGCGCTTGCTGGACAGCTCCACCACGACGTCCGGCTACAAGGTGGCCGACATCATGGCCGGGAAGTACGGCGAGCCGGGGTCCGCGCTGATGCTCTTCCGCACCTATCCTCGGATCCCGTTCTGGGAGCAGATTCACGACAACGTGCCGTTTTACACCGACACCGGCCGGCTGAACGCCTACTGCGACATTCCCGAGGCGATCGAGTACGGGGAGAACTTCATCGTCCACCGTGAGGGACCCGAGGCGACCCCCTACCTGCCCAACGTTATCGTCTCGACCAATCCCTACATTCGTCCCGACAACAACGGCATCACCGTCGATGCGGTCCAGTCCCAGGTGCTCGATGCCGACCTGCGGACCATCGCCAACAACAAGATGGCCTGGAAGGACGTGAAACAGACCCGCAACCCCCTGTGGGAGGCAGGGTTCCATTTCTATTTCCTCACCCCCAAGACCAGGCACCGGGTCCACTCCCAATGGAGCGTGGAGGACTGGCACCTGGTCTGGAACTCGAACTTCGGCGACGTCTATCGCAAGGACAAACGCGCCGCCGGGATCGGCGACCATCAGTTGCACATGAACCCGCAGGCCGCCCGGGACCTCGGCATCGAGGACGGCGACTACGTGTACGTCGACGCGAATCCGGCGGACCGGCCCTACCTCAACGCGTCTCCCGACGATCCCTTCTTCGACGTGGCCCGTCTCATGCTGCGGGTGAAGTACAACCCCGCATACCCCTACCACGTGATCATGACCAAGCACTCGACGTTCATGGCGACCGAGAAGACCGTTCGCGCCCACCGCAGCCGCCCCGACGGCCGCGCGCTATCGGAGGACACCGGCTACCAGTCCGATCTGCGTTTCGGCTCCCAGCAGAGCGTCACCAGGGACTGGTCGATGCCGATGCACCAGACCGACACGCTGTTCCATAAAAAAAAGGTGGCCATGGCGTTCATGTTCGGCGGAGAGGCCGACAACCACGCCATTAACACGGTGCCCAAGGAGACGCTGGTCCGGGTCACCAAGGCCGAGGACGGCGGTCTCGCCGGCAAGGGCGTATGGGCCCCGGCCGCCACGGGCTTGACGCCCTCGAACGAAGACGAGTTCATGGACCGCTATCTCGCAGGCGGCCTGATTCGCCCCTAATGAACCATCTGGAGGCCTCATCGTGAAACAGTTCGAGCCCGAAGATCCCATGGAGCTGGTGGGCGTTGCGCTTCCCGGCGAAGACCCTGGCCGGTTCGTCGACGAGATCGTGCAGGAATACCTGTTTCTGGGCTGGAAGCCCGAGGAGATCTTCGAATTGTTCCGCTCCCCGCGATACGGCGGCACGCATCGCGTCTATCACCAGATGGGCGATGCGTACGTGAAGGAACGGCTGCTGCGGCTGGCCGAACAGTGGCAGCGCGGCTGGCTCCGGGGAGCTGACAACCATGCCTAACGTCTACAACTGGCAGATAGGCCGCGAGATGTCCTACCCCTTCGAGGGGGCGTATCCGGAGCGGCAGTGGGCCTTCGTGTTCAACATCAACCGCTGCATCGCCTGCCAGACATGCTCCTTCGCCTGCAAGAGCACCTGGACCTTCTCCAAGGGCCAGGAGTACATGTGGTGGAACAACGTCGAGACCAAGCCCTACGGCGGCTACCCCAAGTTCTGGGACGCCAAGATACTCAAGCTCATGGACGACGCCCACCGAAAGGCGGGCAGGAGCATGGAGTGGAAGACCGCCGGCAAGGATGGCGATGAGCGGCCCTACGGCACCTATGAGGGCATGACGATCTTCGAGGCCGCGGCGCAAGAGACTCCGCAGCAGGAGGTGGCGCTGGGCTACGAGCCATCCGACGACGAGTGGAGCGCGCCCAACTTCTACGAAGATACGGCGGCCGGGGCGACGAGCTCCCGTGGCGACACCACCCTGGAGCCGACGCAGCTGCCGGAGCACAAGACGTGGTTTTTCTACCTCCAGCGGCTCTGCAACCACTGCGCCTACCCGGCCTGCCTGGCGGCGTGCCCGCGGCAGGCCATCTACAAGCGGCCCGAGGACGGCATCGTCCTCATCGACCAGGCGCGGTGCCGGGGCTATCGCAAATGCGTCGCGGCGTGTCCCTACAAGAAATCGATGTACCGGTCGACGACTCGGGTCAGCGAAAAGTGCGTCGGCTGCTATCCCCGCATCGAGGGAAAAGACCCGCTGTTCCCCGGCCAACCGCTGGAGGCGCGGTGCATGACGGCCTGCCCCGGCAAGATTCGCATCCAGGGCCTGGTACGCAAGACCGCTGACGGCAAATGGGCCGAGGACCGGTTCAACCCCATCTACTACCTGGTGAAGGTCGCCAAGGTCGCCCTGCCGCTCTATCCCCAGTTCGGCCTCGAGCCCAACGGCTACTACATTCCGCCTCGGTGGGCGCCGCGGCCGTACCTCCGCCAGATGTTCGGCCCAGGGGTCGACGACGCGCTGGAGGCCTACGCAGCCCCGGAACGGGAGCTGCTCGCGGTGATGCAGCTGTTTCGCACCACGCAGCAGATCATCTTCGGCTACGAGGTCTTGGAAGGGCCGAAGGTATTCGAGGCCACCATCGCGGGCCGCAAGTGGGAGATGTTCGACGACACGGTGATCGGCTACGGGAAGGACGACCAGGAAGTGGTCCGAGTCAAGGTCGAAGAGACCATGCATTTCCTGCCTGACAAGCATCCGAACTCCATCTGAACCATCCGGAAGCGAGGCGGCATCATGACCAGAATCCATGAACCGGCGCTGACCCGAAGCGGGATCTACCGGCTCCTCGCCACGGCGTTCCTCTACCCGGACCCCAAGGCCGGAGGGGTCGCCCACCTCAGGGACGCGTCCGGTCGCCTGGCCAGAGAGGCCTCCAGAACCGGCCTGGCTCGGACCGTCCGGGCCCTGCGCCGCACGAGGAATACCCTGAGCCATCGCGTCGGAGGCACGTTGCTGGACGACTATATCGAGGTCTTTGGCCACGGCGTCTCCGGCGACTGCCCTTCCTATGAGGGCGAGTACGACCAGGCGGATGTCTTCCAAAAGAGCCAAATGCTGGCCGACCTCAACGCTTGCTATCACGCCTTCGGGGTCGTGCCGAGTCCGGAGATCAAGGAGCGTCCCGACCACGTCAGCGTCGAGCTGGACTTCATGCACCTGTTGACGCTCAAAGAGGGCTACGCCCTGCTCCAAGGCCACGGGGCCGAAAAGGTCCGCATCTGCCGAGATGCCCAGGAGTCGTTCTTGGCCGTGCATCTCTCGCCGTGGATTCTGGACTTCGCCGGCCGGGTGGCACGGAAGGCGTCCAAGACCAACGCATACCGCGCTCTGACCCGGTTGCTGACCGTGCACATCGAGACGGAGCTGGCCATGTTTCGACTCGAGCCGCCCGGCGGCAGGCCAGGCGCTGTGTCCGATAGCGGGACCGACGAGCACCTGGGCGCGGCAGTATCGGCGGACCACGCCGCGATGGAGGCAAGCTGTGACGCTGCTTGAGAGCAAGACCACAAGACGTCAGGTGCTGAAGGGCGCCGTCGCGGCGGCGGTGCTGTGGACGGGCCGGTCCCTGTTCAAGCCGCTCTTCGCTCAACAGAGTGGTCTCTTGGCCCGGCCCGTGGCTCAGGTTCCCACGGACCCCACGGACGCTCTGTGGGGGAGAGCCCGCGCGACGCGGGTTCCCATGAACCCACAGAACCTCGTTCTGCCCCGGGTAGCGGAAGCCGGAGCCAACGAGATCGTGGTCCGCGCCCTGTACGATTCGGACCGGCTGGGTGTGCTCGTGGAGTGGCGCGACGCCCACAAGGACACCGACCTGGGGACCGTCCTCCAGTATCGAGACGCGGTGGCCGTTCAGCTCCCGGAGGACCCGTCGCAGTCGGTCCCGGCGTTCACCATGGGACAAGAGGGAAACGCCGTCCTGATCTACCACTGGAAGAGCGACTGGCAGTTCAGCCCCCAGTACGACGTCGACGAGGCGTACCCAAATATGCATGCGGCCTGGTATCAGTATTCAGGCGTCGCGGCTGGGGAGATGCCAGAGGCGGAGGACTACCTGTCTCGTGGAAGGAAGGAATTCTTGACGGCGGCCGCCGTGGGGAACGTCCTGGCGGACCCGCGGGCCCAGGAGAGCATCGGGCCCGTGCAGAAGATGCGCGCCGAAGGATTCGGCCGTCTCGAGCCCCACCCGGACCAGGACGCTGCAGGGAGTGGCGTCTGGGCCGATGGCGTCTGGCGCATCGCGATCTCGCTCCCGCGGAAGCAGGAGAAGTTCCGCCTGGCGGACGGCGACTCGCTGCCGCTGGCGTTCGCCGTGTGGGACGGCTCCCGCGACGAGCGAAACGGGCAGAAGGCCTACTCGGCGTGGAACACGTTGCGGCTCGGCGCCGTGCCGGCCGTCGAGCGAAAACGAGGAGCGCCCGGGTGGTTGGTGCCATTCTTCAGCAGCGTTTGGGGCGCCATCATCGCGGTGCTGCTCGGAGCCCTTGGCCTCGATCTGTGGCGAGGCCGGCGGCACAAGAAGGAACAGCGCGGCTCGGGTGAGCAATAAGCGGAAAGGGAGGCCTCGTCATGCCCATCAAGATAGGTCCGACTGAGCTTCTGATCATCATCGCTCTTGTCACCGTGATCTTCGGCGCGCGGCGGATCCCGCAGCTGGGACATGCTCTGGGACAGGCCATCCGAGGGTTTCACCAGGGCGTGACCGGAGCACGTGGAGACCAGGACGATGAGTAACCGCGAGCGCCGTTCCGACCTGGGCCGGGATGGCCGGAAGGACGGATCACCCGTGGACAGCTTCGAAACGTCGCTTGCCGAATCGGTGGCCCACCACGGCCACCTGTGTCCCGGCCAGGTGCTGGGCGTGCGCCTGGCGATGGCCGGTTGCCGCGCCGTCGGGGTCGATGACCCCCGCGAATCGAAAGACCTGATCGTGTACGTGGAGATCGACCGGTGCGCGACCGACGCAATCCAGACGATTACCGGCTGCAAGCTGGGCAAACGGACGCTCAAGCACGTCGACTACGGCAAGATGGCGGCCACGTTCTGCAACGTGCGCACAGGCCAAGCCGTTCGTGTCGTGGCCCGCGACGATTCCCGAGCGAAGGCAAGGGCCTATGCGAGCCCCGAGGCGACCAAGCACGAGGCGCAGCTCCGGGCCTACCGCCTCATGTCCGACGTCGATCTGTTCGACATCGCTTCGGTGCGCGTCCACATCGGCCCGTCGGACCTGCCGGGACATTCCACCAGCCGGGTGGCCTGCGATCAGTGCGGCGAAGGGGTCAACGATGGCCGGGAGGTCAAGTCCCAGGGCCGGGTACTGTGCCGCGCCTGCGCTTTCCAGCCCTATTACGAGCTCGTGGACCCGTCCTCGATCGACCATCGCCCGGTAGAGGCCGCGCGGCGATGAGCAGCGAGAGCATGGTCCCGGCCGTGGCGGTCGTCGGCCCATCGAAAAGCGGGAAGACGCGGGTCGCGTCGGCCCTCGTGGAGACGTTCACCGCCTGGGGCCTGCGCGTCGTTGCCGTGAAGCACGCCCACCATGGCCATCAGATAGACCGGCCCGCCACCGACAGCGCTCGCCTGTTTCAAGCCGGCGCGGCCAAGGTGGTCCTCAGCTCGCCGGGCAAGGTCACCATCGTCGAGCGAAGGGATGACGATCTGGAGCTGGAAGAGATCGCCGGCGCGTTGGGCCCAGGATACGACCTCGTCATCGCCGAGGGCTTCAAACGGAGCTCCGTCCCCAAGATTCTCGTGCTGGGGGACGAGACGATCTTGCCCGCTCCCGGGAACGTGATCGCGATGGTCGGCGATCGGATGCCGAACGTTCAGGCGCCGGGCTTTGGCCACGACGAGATGGATCAGTTGGCGGAGCACGTCGCGGACGTGGTGTTGGGCTGCGCGCGGGCGCCCGCCGGCGCCCGCCTCGTCCCGGCGAGGCAACCGCGACGCAAATAGAGCAAACGGCCCATGAATCTAGGGTTCGTGCATCGCACCGTTTCGAGCCCGCTCGCGCAAGATAACAGGGACAGGCCAATGGGGCAGCAGCTATCGTTTTGAAGGGGGAGGGAAACAGCGGGAGCCGCAAGCGCCCGCACCGCCCGGCGAGCCCGCGAAGCTCCCATGCGGTGGTAGGTGTGAACAACCAAAGGAGAAAGCCATGCCCGATTACAACGTAGTCTCCACCGACGATCACGTGCTGGAACCGCCCGACCTGTGGGAGAAACGGCTGCCGAAAAAATTCAAAGAGGACTGTCCACGCGTGGTCCGGGACGAGGATGGCGCCGACCACTGGATCATCGCAGGGCAGGATATAGGGAACGCGTGGTCACGATGCGCTGCGGCTCTGCCGGACCGGACCCAGTCCATCAAGAACTGGGACGAAGTGCCCGACATCGTCAAGGAGCCGGCAGCCCGGCTGAAAGCGATGGACCAGGACGGCGTCGACGTCCACATCATCTTTCCCCAAATCACCGGATTTGGCGGCGCGACGTTCTCCGGGACCATCGGCGGGGAGGAGTTCCGATTGGCCTGCATCCAGGCCTACAACGACTACCTGGTGGAAGAGTGGTACGGCCACAGCCATCGCTTCGTTCCCCAGTGCGTCATTCCCATGTGGGACGCGGAGCAGGCGGCGACCGAGGTGGCGAGGGCGGCCAAGTTGGGACACCGGGCGTTGATATGGTCCGGAAAGCCGGAGGCGCTGGGCTACCCCCATTTCGCCGACCCCTACTGGGACCCGTTGTGGAACACCGTCCAGGACCTGGACATGATGACGGCGCTGCACATCGGGGGCGCCGGCGTCGGGGGGCTTCAGAACACCTACCCCGGGTATGAGCCCATGCGCCGACTGGCCCTCATCTCGGCGCAGGCCATCTCGAGCAACTCGTCGATTCTGGCCAACGTCCTCTTCTCGGGCGTCCTGGAGCGATTCCCCGGGCTGAAGATGATCACTATCGAGAGCGGCCTGGGGTGGATACCCCACCTCTTGGAAGTCTGCGACCATCAGTACCAGCAACAGCGGCTGCCGCAGTTGGGCATGGCAATCAAACCCAGTGAGCTGTTCAAACGCCAGTGTTACGCCAACTTCTGGTTCGAAGAGGCCGGGATAGCAATGCGGCACTTGATCGGCGTGGACAACATCCTGTGGGAATCGGACTTCCCCCACGGCACCGCGACCTATCCCAACTCCAAGGAGTTCATCGAGAAAGGGCTCAAGGGCGTGCCGGAGGAAGAGAGGCGAAAGATGCTGGCGGAGAACGCGATCAGACTGTATCACCTCGACTAGCGTCGACAACGGGGATGGCATCGACCAAAAGAGGAGGCAACATCATGGAGTACAAGCTGATATCGGTAGACGACCATCTGTTCGAGGGGCCGGACGCTTATCAGAGCCGGGTGCCGGCCAAGCTCCGGGACCAGGCGCCAAAGATCGTCGAAACTGAGGGCGGCTACCGCGCTTGGGTCATCGAGGGGCAGGAGGGCGGAAAGATCGGTGGCCTGGCCAACGTGGCGGGCAGGAAGTACGAGGAGTTCGATCCGGGGCCGGTCAAGGGCGGCTATGAGGGCCTACCCGCCAGCCATTACGATCCAGCAGAGCGGCTCAAGGCCATGGACCAGGATGGGGTGGACGTCGAGGTCCTCTTCCCCGGGCTGCCCAGCCTGGGCGGTGGAGGGTTCTTCGGGATCAAGGACCCGGAGCTGCGCACTGCCCTCTACCGGGCCTACAACGACCACGTGGCCGAGGACTGGAGAGGCGTCAACCCGGAGCGTTTCGTCGCTCAGTGCTGCATCCCTCTGTACGACATCAACGAGACCGTCGCTGAGATCAAGCGGTCCTATGACAAGGGCCACCGGTGCGTGCTTTTCCCCACCCCCCCGGAGGCCTGGGGATTCCAGCCCCTCGGCGACAAGCACTGGGACCCCATGTGGGCGACGATCCAGGAGCTGGACATTCCCGTCTCGATCCACATCGGCAGCGGGCCTTTGCCTCCCATAAGTGACTTGCCTCTGCAGGCGGGCGTCAAAGGCACAGGCCAGGCTTTCATTGTCAAGACCATCTCCAGCAACATCGCCTCAATGGCGGATTTCATGTTCTCCGGGATCCTGGAGCGCTTCCCCCGCTTGAAGGTCGTCTCCGTGGAGAGCGGCATCGGCTGGGTCCCCTACTTCCTGGAGCAGTGTGACGACGTCTACACCCGCCAGCGCTACTGGACCAAGTCGGACCTGCGGATGCTGCCCAGCGAGTACGCGGCCCGCCAGATGTACTGGAACTTCTGGAACGAGAAGGCGGGCTTGCGTCTGCTGGACGTCATCGGCGAGAACAACGTGATGTGGGAGTCGGACTTCCCCCACAGCATCTGCGACTGGCCCAACTCCCGGAAGGTGGTGGACCGGATCACCGAGGGGATCCAGCCGGCTGTTCGACAGAAGATCCTGGCCGATAACGCCGCGGCCCTGTACAAGCTGAGCTAGCGCCGCGGAAGGCCCCGGGCAATTGCCTCTGGCAGAGGCCGGGCCGAGGGCGGACAGCGGGCCGAGGGAAGATCGCGTCTGCTGGCGCGGGTAACGCACCTGCGCCAGAAAACCAGCGCAAACGCCTCATGGCATCGGCCCGCTGTCCCTGCAGGCTCTTGGTGATTGGTTTCACGGACGGGGCAGGAAACGGTCTGCTGCCTCAACAACGGCGTCTCGTTGGGTATTTGTCTTACGGGGACGTGGAAGCGGTAGCGAAGAGCTAGAGAAGGAGGCAATCCGATGAGAGGAACCTCGATGCGCCGAGGATGGCTCCTTGCGGCGCTGGGCGCCATTGTGGCCATGGTGGTGGCGGCGTGCGGCGGCGGGGATGCGAC
>JACZVV010000155.1 GCA_022572465.1 Chloroflexota bacterium | reverse complement strand
CTTAACTGGGCCTCGACGGTCGCGTCGGCCGGACGGGCGTGCAGCACGCCGGCGACGGCGTAGATCCACGAACCCATCGCCGTGACCGCGGTGGGGCCGTCGGGATAACCCTCGCGGGCGAACAGCGCTCGAGTCGGCGGCTTGATCCAACAGGGCGTCGCGCACAAGACCAGGCTCTTGACGCGCTCCGGGTGCGTGGCGGCGAAGGCTGCTCCCAGGACGCCCCCGAGCGAGTCGCCGATGTAGTGCACCCGCTCGATCCCCAGAGCGTCGAGGAAGCCCGCGAAGTCCGACAGCAGATCGTCCAGGTTGTACTGATAGTCCAGCCCCGGCTTGGCCGACAGGCCGCTGCCCCGCCGGTCCAGGCGCAGGACCCGGAGCTCCCGGGCCAGCGTTGGGACCCACGGCCGGAACTGGGTGTGATTGCCGAACACGAAGTGCTGCATCAGCACCGCGTCATGGGGCTTCCATGGGTCGGCGAAATCGTCGTCGGCGTAGTAGAGGTCGAAACCGTTCACGTTGACGTTGGGCACGGGTCCCTCCAGGATCGGTTCTCGACGGCGACGCGATGGCGCCTGGCGGCCGCCGCCGGCAACACCAGACTATACCGCTTTCGAGAAGAAGGCGCGGGCTGCGGCCGGCCGGCCGCGCGTCACCGCGCGTAGAGCAGGATTCCCGAGGCGGTGGCCAGCCACAGCAGGATGTTGATGAGCATGGGACGGTCGGTCAGGAAGATCTCTTCAGGACTGCCGCCCAGGTTTCTGCGGTGGATGAGGAACAGGTAGCGAAAGATGCCGTAAAGGACGAAGGGGATGGTCAGCATCATGGTGTTGTCGGCCGGCAGGTTCTCGGCAGTGAAGGTGTAGAGGGTGTAAGCGACCAGGGTGGCGGGGGCGACGATGGCCACGAGCTGGTCGAGGAAGGCCGTGGAGTAGTCTTCGAGAACGCGGCGGTGGCTCGATCCCGTAGCGCCGAGGGTTGCCAGCTCGTGGCGTCGCTTGCCCAGCGAGATGAGCAAGGCGCCCAGGCTGGTCATCACGTACAACCACGGCGAGATAGGCACGCCGATGACCAGCGCGCCGGCGGCGGCGCGAAGCACGAACCCACTGGCCACGGCCATGACGTCGAGGATGACCATGTTCTTGAGCCCAAGGTTATAGGCCAGGATCACAGCGAGATACACGACGGACGCGATGCCAAAACCGGCGTCCAGAACGAAGGCGAAGGCCACGGCGACCGAGGCCATGACCGCCGCGCCGCCCAGGGCGAAGGTGGGGCTCAAGCGCCCGGCGGCCAGGGGGCGGTGTTGCTTCTTGGGGTGCAGCCGGTCCGCTTCCAGGTCCAGCACGTCGTTGACGATGTAGGTGGCCCCGCTTAGCAGGCAGAACAAGAGGAAACCCAGGGTCGCCTCGCCGAACAGGCCGAGCTCGTTGACGAACCCGTCGCTGGTATGTTGACCCAGGGTAAAGAAGAAGGCCAGATAGAGCAGCAGATTCTTGGCCCATTGGCGGGGACGCATGGCCGCGACGAGCTGCCGGAGCTGCCCCAGGGGAAACGCTATTCCCAACGCAGAGTTTGCCTCGGTGGGTGGAGTTCCTTCTAAGCGACGCTCGCCTGCCATGCTGATGACACCTGCCGTACGATTATACGGCAACCAGGTTCGATCGAAGGGCCACGTTTCGGGCGGCCATAGGGAGCCGCGGACTTGCGAGGAGTGCAGCGGATGTCGCGACCATCGTCGAGGCAGCGCCGGCGGTTGGACCAGGTGCTGACGGAGCGAGGCCTGGCCGAGAGCCGGGCCAAAGCCCAGGGCCTTATCATGGCGGGCCAGGTCCGGGTCGATGGAGAGGTCGTGGACAAGGCGGGCGCGGCCACCCTCGCCGAAGCGGTCATTACCCTGGACCAGGGCCTCCCATTCGTGGGCCGCGGCGGGGTGAAGCTCGCGCATGCGCTGGACCATTTCGCCCTCGACGTGAGGGGTGAAGCCGTCCTCGACGTTGGCGCCTCCACGGGTGGGTTCACCGACTGCCTTCTCCAGCGAGGCGCCGCCCGGGTGTACGCCCTGGACGTGGGCCGGGGTCAGCTTCACGACCGGCTCCGGCGGGACGCGCGGGTGAAGGTCATGGAGCGCGTCAACGCCCACTTCCCGTTCTCGGTCCCGGAACCCGTCGGGCTGGCGACCGTCGACGTCTCGTTCATCTCTCTCGTCCAGGTGATACCGAACGTCGCCGCTCACGTCGCGCCGGGCGGACGCCTGCTGTGTCTGGTAAAACCGCAGTTCGAGGCGGGGCGGGACCGGGTGCCTCGGGGTGGAGTCGTTCGCGACCCCAACGTCCACGGCGAGGCGCTGGCGGCGCTGGTGGTCTGGGCGGTGGAGGAGGGTCTTCGGGTGCGCGGCGTGACCGCATCGCCGATTCGAGGCGACAAGGGAAACCGGGAGTTTTTCTTGTTGCTCCAAAAGCCTTGAGCGAACCGGGCGGGACTGTTGGCCTCGGGCTGATCGAGCGGCACGCCGGGAGGGACATCCGATGGGGGATCGTATCGACGTCATCCAGGGCGACATCACGAAGTGCAACGTCGACGCCATCGTCAACGCGGCCAACACCACGCTGCTGGGCGGTGGAGGCGTCGACGGGGCCATCCACCGCGCGGCTGGACCTCGGCTGCTGGAGGAGTGCCGCTCTCTGGGCGGTTGCCCCACGGGCCAGGCGCGTTTGACTCAGGGCTACGACCTGCCGGCCCGATGGGTGATCCACACCGTGGGTCCGGTGTGGAGCGGCGGGCGCCGGGACGAGGACGGGCTCCTGGCCGGCTGCTATCGGAGCTCGCTGGCCCTGGCCAACGGCCAGGGCGTCGAGTCCATCGCCTTCCCGTCCATCAGCACCGGCGCGTACCGCTTCCCCGTCGAGCGGGCGGCGGCAATCGCCGTCGAGGAGACGCTGCGCTTTCTAACCGGGACCACGCCGCCGGACCGGGTCACCTTCGTCTGCTTCGACCTCCACACGTATGAGTGTTACCGGTCTGCCGTCGAGCGGCTGGCGGGGGGGCGGCCGTCGTGAGAGCTATCGCGGTCCAATGAACATTCGAGACGCAACCGAAGCCGACCTGCCGGCCATCGCCGAAATCTATAACGTCGCCGTGGCGAGCCGTCAGTCCACCGCCGATACCGAGCCGGTGTCGGTGGAGAGCCGCTTGCCCTGGCTCCGGAACCGGGACCGGGCGACCCGGCCCCTTTGGGTCATGGACGCCGACGGGGCCGTCGCCGCATGGCTGAGCGTCGATTCGTTTCACAGCCGTCCGGCCTACAACATTACCGCCGAGGTGAGCGTCTATGTGGCAACGGCCTACCGGCGGCGCGGGATCGCCCGGCGGTTGCTCCAGGAGGCGATTCGCCATGGCGGCTCCGCCGGCACGCGGACCTTCGTGGCCTTGATTTTCGGGCACAACGAGCCCAGCATCGCCCTGTTCGAGGGCTTCGGCTTCCAACGCTGGGCCCATCTGCCCGGCGTAACCGAGCTGGACGGCGTCGAGCGGGACGTGGTGATCCTGGGGCTGCGCATCGACGGACGCGGCGCCGCCCGCATCAACCATCGTCAGGTCCTTCGTGCCCACGACAAGAAAAACGTTTGTTTCGGATGCCTCGAGCTGGAAGAGATTTTCAGCAATCCGCTTCATCAGCGCTGATATCGTCGGAGTGGTGAATCCCGCAGGCCACTTGACTACCATGCTCTGGTAGGTATCTCGGCCAATCCACTCCATCATGCCCACGGGATCATCGAATCCGTGCTTCTCCGAGACCTGGACGAACTGCTTGGCGTGGGCGAAGGCCACAGCCCGCTCCCGCTTGGTGTTGTACCCCCCAGGGTAGAAAAGCTCCTGGTACACCTCCTGGACGTAGTAGGGCTGCTTCCCATACCTCTCCTTCGTCACATTCACCGTCGCCCAAGAGCGCGTACACCATGTAATCTTTCTTATCCAACCTGGCGGCTAGGGCGCAACCCAGGGCGAAGGAGAGGCCCATGCCCAAGGAACCGGAGTTCATCTCGACCCC
>JACZVV010000154.1 GCA_022572465.1 Chloroflexota bacterium | reverse complement strand
AATCTCCCTCATTATAGTCCCACCTCTTCACCCAAGCAAGGCGATCCTTCGTGCCTTTCCCGGCGCCGCTGGCGTGTAGTTGACTTTGTTGATGCCAACGGTAAGGTCTGCTATACTTTCTTCTGTCCCTCCCTGGATTGGCGATGCGCATCTCCATGAAAGTCGATTACGGCGTACGCGCCTTGATCGACCTCGCTCAACATGCTGGCAGCGAGCCGGTCCAGACCTCCGACATCGCGTCGCGTCAAAGCGTGCCCGAGCCGTACCTCGACCAGTTGCTTGCCGCTATGCGTAAGGTCGGCTTCATCAAGAGCCGGCGAGGCCCCCACGGCGGCTACGTGCTGGCCGTCGAACCAGCCGAGCTCAGTATCGACCGGGTGATCTCGGCGCTGGAAGGGCCGACCGTGTTGATCGACTGCCTCGATGGCTCCATGGACTGTAATCAGTCGGGGCACTGCGCTCAGCAAGACCTGTGGCGAAACCTGGACACCCTCACGAAAAGCGTCCTCCGCTCCACCAGTTTGGCCGACCTGGCGCTAAGCCAGAAGACACACGACCAGCAGACGATGTACTATATATAAGAGCTATCGACCACATTAAAAAAATAAATACATCTGCGAGGCGCCCATGACCACGATGACCCGGCCGTTCACCCCAGAACAGCTCATGCGATACAGCCGGCATATCATCATGCCGCAGGTGGGTGGCATCGGCCAGCGCAAGCTGCTGGATGCCAAGGTGCTGCTGATCGGCGCCGGCGGGCTCGGCTCGCCAGCGGCGCTCTATTTGGCCGCGGCCGGCGTGGGCACCCTGGGAATCGTCGACTTCGACGTCGTCGATTTCAGCAATCTCCAGCGCCAGATCCTCCACGGCACCGGCGACGTGGGCCGGCCCAAGGTCGACTCCGCCAAGGAGACGCTGAACGAGATCAACCCCGACGTCAACGTAGTTACGCACAACCTGCACCTGACCTCGGAGAACATCATGGAGGTCATCGGCGACTACGAGATCGTGGTCGACGGCAGCGACAACTTCGCCACCCGCTACCTGGTCAACGACGCCTGCTTTCTCGCCAACAAGACCAACGTCCACGGCGCAATCTTCCTCTTCGATGGCCAGGCGACGGTCTTCAAGCCCGGCGAGGGCTGCTACCGGTGCCTCTACCCCACCCCACCGCCGCCCGGCATGGTGCCCAGCTGCGCCGAGGCCGGCGTCTTCGGCGTCCTGCCCGGCATCATCGGCTCGATCCAAGCCGTCGAGGCCATCAAGCTGATCCTCGGAGTCGGCGACCCGCTGATCAACCGCCTTCTGCTGTTCGACGCCCTGGAGATGGAGTTCCGCCAGGTCAAGCTCCGGCGCGACGCCAACTGCCCTCTGTGCGGCGACCATCCCACCGTCACCGAGCTGATCGACTACGAAGTGTTCTGCGGCAGCGCCTAACGCGCCGGCCGCGTCCCGGTCGGGACCGCTCCATGTATTACAAAAGCATCATCGAGACCATCGGCAACACGCCGATGGTCGAGCTTGCGAACCTGAGCCCCAAGTCCGGCGTCCGCATCTTCGCCAAGCTGGAGGGCCAGAACCCCACCGGCAGCGTGAAGGACCGCATCGTCAAGTACATGCTGGACCGAGCCCAGGCCGAAGGGCGCCTGACGCGAGACCGAATCATCCTCGAGCCGACCAGTGGCAACACGGGCATCGCCATGGCCATGATCGGCCGCCTGATGGGCTACCGGGTCAAGGTCGTGATGCCGGAGAACGTCAGCCAGGAGCGGCGCAAGCTACTGGACACCTACGGGGCCGAGATCATTCTTTCCGACAGCAAGCGCGGCACCAACGGATCGATCCAGGTCGCCCAAGAGCTGGCCCGGAACGACGAGATCTACTTCCTGCCCCACCAGTACGAGAACCTGTCTAACCCCCTTTCCCATTACGAGACCACCGCCCCGGAGATTATCCGGGACCTTCCCGACATCGATGCGTTCATCGCCGGCCTCGGCACCGGCGGCACCCTCACGGGAGCGGGCCGCCGGCTCAAGGAGCACAATCCCGAGATCAAGGTCATCGCGGTGGTCCCCCACCCCGATGAGCTGATCCAGGGCCTGCGGAGCCTTGAGGACGGCTACATCCCGCCGGTTCTGGACCAGTCGGTGCTGAACGGCCGAATGATTATCCAAAGCAACGAGGCGGTGCAGGCTACCCGCGATCTCACCGAACGCGAGGGCATCTTCGCCGGCATCTCCTCCGGCGCGGTGCTGGCATGCGCCCAGCGGGTCGCTTCTCGAATGCAGTCCGGCAACATCGTCTGCCTCCTGGCCGACGGAGGGTGGAAGTATCTCAGCACCGAGCTCTGGACCAAGGACCTCTACGAGATCGAGCGCAACCTGAAAGGCAAGATCTGGTGGTAGGCCGGCGGCTGAGCGGCCGCTGAGCGGCTTCGATATTTCCGGCCTTTCGTTGTCCCCTGCCGCTGAGCGGCTTCGACGTTTCCCGCGTTCCGCAACCCCGATCCTCTGCCTCTGTTGCGTGATACTGCGGGCTCATAGTCCCGCCCCGCTAGCGACGCGCACCGGAATTCGAACCTTCTGTTCCCCGATCCCTCGACTCTGATACCATAGTCGAGTAATTCCGTGCCCCCAATGAACCTATGGAACGAGTGCTGGTAGTCGGACGCGAAGACGAGGGGAGCCAGACCGTCCTCGCGGCGCTGGCGGTGATGGAGGCCGAGCCGTTGCTTGCCTCGAGCCTGCCCGCCGCCCACGAGAGGCTGGCGAACGGGGCGTCGAGCCTCGTGGCCGTCGATCTCGCCTTGTGCGCCCCGCACCACCCGGAGATGACCAGGTTTCTGGCGGCTTGCAAGAAGCTGTCGCCGGAGATTCCGGTCCTCGCGCTGATTTCGGAGGAGTCCCTGGCGGCCTACGAGTCGATGCAGCCCTTCGACGACTTCGCCTGCTCGCCCTGGTCGGCCCAAGAGATGGCGTCCCGGATGCGGCGCCTGCTTCGCCGCTTCGCCCCGGCCGGCGATCCCACCGTGATCAGGATCGAAAACCTGGTGATCGACCTCGCTCGCTACGAGGTAGCCCAGGACGGCAAACGGATGAACCTCACGTTCAAGGAATACGAGCTGCTGAAGTTCCTGGCCACCAACCCCGGCAAGGTCTTTACCCGCGAGACGCTGCTCAACCGGGTCTGGGGCTACGACTACTTCGGCGGCACCCGCACCGTCGACGTCCACATCCGCCGCCTCCGCAGCAAGATCGAGAGCGGCAGCACGTCGTTCATCGACACCGTGCGCAACGTCGGTTACCGCTTCCGCGGGCCAGCGTAGGGTTGGGCGTCTCTCGCTTGTGAATCTAGTAACATACCTGTTACAAAACCCTCGTGCCTTGGGGCGAGGAACCGCGCATAATACGAGCAGCGCCCCCGCGGCGGCCCGAATCGAGCAGCCATCCAGCCCGGCCCGGACGCCCGACAGACAAGGAGCCTAGAGCCAATGCCCCAACGTACGCCGAAAGAGGTCGTGGACCTGGTCCGGTCCAGCGGCATTCGCATCATCGACGTCAAGTTCACCGACCTGCTCGGGACTTTGCAGCACTTCTCGGTGACCAACACCGAGTTCGAAGAGGACGTCTTCGAGAAAGGACTGGGCTTCGACGGGTCCAGCATCCGGGGCTTCAAGCACATTCACGAGAGCGACATGCTGCTGGTCCCGGACCCCAACACTGCCTTCGTCGACCCTATCTATCAGATCCCGACCTTGAGCATCCTGGCCGACGTGGTGGACCCCCTCACCCGAGAGCGGTACAGCCGCGACCCCCGCTACATCGCCACCAAGGCCGAGGCCTACCTCAAAGCATCGGGCCTCGCCGACGAAAGCTTCTGGGGCCCGGAGCTCGAGTTCTTCTTCTTCGATAGCCTTCGGTTCGACCAGAACGCCCAGGAGGGTTACTACTTCATCGACTCCCACGAAGGCATCTGGAACTCCGGCTCCGATATCAACAATCCCTCCGGAGGGCTGGACCAGCACCAGCAAAACCTCGCCTACCGCCCCCGGCACAAAGAGGGTTACTTC
>JACZVV010000056.1 GCA_022572465.1 Chloroflexota bacterium | reverse complement strand
GAACGAGACGTTGGCTTGGACTTTCAGGCGTCCTGGTGATCTTCGGACTGATCGTGGCGGCCTGCGGCGGCGGCGAAGCGACGCCTGTCCCCAGGGTGCAGCCGACGGCGGCCCCCACGGCCACGCCGGCGCCCACGGCCACGCTCGAACCCGCAGTGGCGCCTCCGACGGCGACGGCCGTTCCCGCGAGGCCGCTCGCCACACCGACCCCGAGTCCCGTGCCGCCCACGGCGACCCCATCGCCCGACGAGCCCCGCTACGGCGGCATTCTGAACATCGGCTCGTGGACCACCCTCGCAGCGTCGGGGAAATGGCGCATCGGGCCCGCCCCACCGGGCTTCGATACCTCGACGAACCCGGCCCAGACGGCGTACAACAACCTGGTCATCTTCGACCCCTACCAGGGCAACAAGGTGATAACCGGCGAACTGCTGAGCAGCTGGGAGTTCTCCAACGACGGCACCACCCTCACCATGAAAATCGTGCCCGGCGTCCAATGGCACGACGGAGCTCCCTTCACCTCGGCCGATGTCCTCTTCACCTTGGACCTTAACGCATTCCCACCTGAGGGGTTCCAGTCGGGCGCCGCCGTCTGGCTTGCGCCCAAAGTCAAGGAGCTCACCGCGCCGGACGACCAGACGGTCGTGCTGGAAATGCCCGAGGCCAGCGCGTCCATCCTGGCCAGGCTGACCGACTACTTGCTGGTGGTCCTGCCCCAGCACGTCTCTTTCGAGGAGGTGGAGGAGAAGGCCATCGGCACGGGGCCGTTCATGCTCGACAGTTTCAAGAGGGACATTTCCAGCGAGTGGGTCCGCAACCCCAACTACTTCCTCAAGGACCCCGCTGGACGCCAGCTTCCCTTCCTCGATGGGACCAGGTGGTTCCAGTTCTCCGAGCGGGCCCTCACCCAGGCCGCACTCAGGACGGGGAGCATCAAGTACCTCGACGTCCACCAGACACCGGTCATGACAGGGTCGAGAGAGGCCATCGCGAGACAAGTCCCAGGGATCGTCTTCGACGACAAGGTGTCGGGCTTCTACGGGCCGGTCTTCAGAAACGTCGCGCCCTGGAACAACCCCCTGGTACTCAGCGCCATCGACCTGTGGCTCGATAGAAAAGAGTTCGTAGAAGTAGGGCACGAGGGCCTCGGGTCCTGGTACGACGCTGGGATCCTCCCACAGGAGCTGGGCGGCCTATGGGGCCTGCCGCCCGAGGAGATCATGTCCCGCCCCGGGTGGCGGTACGTGGACGCCGACGGGAACCCAGTCGACACCCTGGAGAAACTAGACGCCAAGCGGGACGAGATCGTCAAGGACCCGCGCGACCGGGTGGAGGCCCGACGGCTCCTGGCGGAGGCTGGTTTCTCGCCCGGCGACATCGTGGCGAAAATCAAGGTCGTGAACTACGCGGGGCCTCGGGGCGGACCCGTCTTCCTCGCCCAGATGGGTGAGCTCTTCGAGTCGAACTGGACCATGGAAGTCCCGCCCACCATTCCTGCATTTTATGGCGATCTCTTCCAGCGGAAATTCGACGTCGCTTTCTTCGCCCACGGTGGCTACGGGATCGACGAGCCGTCGGTGACGCTCAAATTCTGGGTCAGCACCGACAACTTCTTCTTCGGCGGCCACCCACCGCAGGAGGAGGTCGATCGTCTATTCGCCGAAGCGGATAGGGTGCTGGACGCGGAGCAACGCCGGGAGGTGATCTGGGACCTGCAACGCGCCGTCCTGGACTCTCACATTCGGATCATCACCAACAACAGTATCGACTTCGCGGCGCACTGGCCAGACGTGCGGGACGCCCCCGATGCCGCCACCTCATTCAGCAACGTGTGGCGGCTCCATCGCATCTGGCTCGAGTAGCGGCGCGCGGGGGCGGCGCCGTCGTGTGATAGGATGGGTTGGCGACAAACCGTAGCCGCCTGAGGCTGCCGACGGGAGGAACGATGGGAACCAAGAAGAGCTTCTCGGTCTTCGATTGCGACGCCCACGTCAACGACCCCTTGGAGATCTGGTCCGACTACGTCGAGCCGGAATACAAGGACCTGGTTCGAAACACCTACTGGAAGGACGAGCGGCACACCGTGCTGAACGGCCGCACGGAGGTCCTCGGCGGGGCCAACTACGACTTCCCGATCTACAACCCCATCTGCATCGCCGGTCCGCAGATGAACAAGAAGATCATGCGGAAGCTCCAGCAGATGCCCCTGACGCCCGAGCAGATGGACTACGTGGAGCACAAGGGCGCCAAGGACCCCCACGCGCGGATCAAGGAGATGGACCTGATGGGGATCGACCAGGTGCTGGTCATCCCCACGATGATTGTGGCCCACTTCCCGTATGCCGAAAACGCCGATGGCGCCTATGCCCTATCCCGGGCCTACAATAACTGGGCGCGGGACTGGTGCAACGAGGTGCCCGACCGGCTTTTTCCCGCCGCCTGGCTCCCCGTCCAGAGCCCCCTCTACACCAACGAGGAGCTCGAGCGGGTCGCCAAGATGGGCTTCCCGGTCGCCCTCATGCGCCCCATCGACGCGCGCGGCAACTATCCCAACAAGATCTTCCCCTACGGCCAGGGGATGAGGTCCGTCACCATGGACGCGACCTTCCGGACCCTGGAAGAGACGGAGATCGTCCTGGGAATGCACGCCTTCCCCGCGGTCACGTCGGAGCCCAGCGACACCGTCGTCTCCCCCGGCGAGTTCATCACCATGACCGGCGAGGGCACCGGGCGCATGGTCGACAGCCAGACCATGAGCTTCGTCTTCGAGGGGATGACCTGGATCACCCAGGTCTTGCTCTCGGGGATGCTGGACCGCTATCCCAAGCTCAAGGTGGCCATCTTCGAGTGCAACGCCACGTGGCTGGTCTCGATGCTGGAGCGGTGCGACCGCTACTTCAAGCTCTACCGCAACGAGCGGCTGATGCCGAGCAAGCGTCTGCCCAGCGAGGCCTTCCAGCAGCAGTGCATCATCTCCTTCGAGTCCGACGAGACGCCGGTGTTCCGCCAGTGGGACCGCTACGAGAACGTCGGCATCTGGGCCTCCGACTGTTACCATCACGACGGCGCCGATTCCTGGAGCGCGATCCATGAGATGGAAGAGGCGGAGGTGCCCGAGGAGATCCAGGCCAAGCTCATGGGCGGCAACGCTCGCCGCATGTATGGCATCGAGCCCAAGACCTTCATCAGTGAGGAGCCGCCCCCGATCCAACGGCCGGAGTGGTTCCCCCAGGGCGAGGAGTTGGAGAAGTGGTGGGAGGTGGAATCCAACCCCAGAGGTCAGGGAGCTGCCGCCGGAAGCAGCCAGGGGATCAACGCCTACCAGGCCGGGGCCCCTCGCAGCTACTAACCACCCCCGGGGCCCCTGGCCCCGATCGATCGACCGTAGACGCGAAACCAGCGCCTCCCGCCACCAGGCTGGGAGGCGCTGACGTGACGGGAGCTGTCGACGCTCCCGCCAGGAGAAGCCGATGACCACCAGCGAAACCAGCATTTTCGATTGCGACAGCCACGTCCTCGAGCCGACGGCCATCTGGGAACAGCACCTGGACCCGGAGTACCGGGTGCCGGCCCGGTCCGCCTTCTACTATCGCCTCGACGATTCGGGCCTCAGCACCGTCATCCTGAACGGGAAACCCGCCAAGCCGCTGCACACCAGCGGGATCGTTCGCCAGGCCATCTGGAAGCCGGGCATGACCGTCGACGACATCGGGAGCTTGGACCCCAAACAGCCGCATCCAATCAACCCTGGAGCCTACGACCCCAACGCCCGGCTCAAAGACATGGACGTCATGGGCGTCCAACGATCGCTCATCTTTCCCACCGCCTTCGCCGAGTACTTCCCGGTGGTGGAGAACCCGGACCTGGCCTACGCCTTGGCTCGGGCCTACAACGATTGGGTCCGCGAGTTCGCCAGCGCCGCGCCGGACCGCTTGTTTCCCGCGGCCGTTCTCCCCATGCAGGACCTCAGCTTCGCCCTGGCCGAAGCACAACGCGTCGCGGCCAATGGCTTCAAGGCGGTCTTTCTCCGGCCGTCCTTCTACGAGGGTCGCTTCCTCAACCACCCCTCCTACAACCCCCTGTGGACCGCGCTGGAAAGCCTGGGGCTGGCAGCCTTCATCCATCCGTCGCCGGGCAGCACCAACCCCGAATGGACGTCGGAAGGCCCCTTCGTGGAGCGAGTAGCCAAGGCCATGATGATCGGCCACAACATCGCCGAGGTGGTGGCTCCCGAGATGGACAACGCCACGGCGCTCACGGCCTTCGCTTTCTTCGGCCACATGGAGGAATACCCAAACCTGAAGCTAGGCTACGCCCACAGCGGCGCGGCCTGGGTGACGCTGGCTTTGGAGAAATCGGAGACCTACATGTCGCTGCTGAGCAACATTCGGGACGTCAGCTTGGAGCCCGGAAAGATCTTCTTCCAACGCCAGTCGCTGGTGACGTTCGATGCGTGGGAGAGCACCGTGCCGCGCCTGCACGACGTCTACGCCAATGTCGCCGCCTGGGGCTCCCGCTACCCCCAGCACGACGCGACGACGCCGCAAGAGGCCCGCGACCACCTGGAGCAGTACGGCGTCCCCGGCGACGTCATCGCCAGCCTCATGGGCGGCAACGCCGCCCGTTTTCTCGGTGTGTGACCCTGGAGCGCGAAGCTTACTGAAGCGGCGAAAAGGGCAACGGCAGCATCAGCCGGTCGGTCCATTCGTTGCGCCACTTCCAGGCCTTCTCCATCCACGGGGCAAGCTCCGTCATCGGCGCTTCAGGGTCCAACCAGTTCTTCGGCTCGTACAGGCCCTCCCTGCCGGTCTCGTAGGACACGAACCAGATCAGCTCCCGAGGCCTGGTCCGGGTTCGAAAGACGCCCTCGATGCGCCAGCCGGCGCGGTTCCACTGGGGCAAGGCCTCGACGGCCAGCTGGCCCAGGTACTCCAGCATCTTCCCCGGCCGGACCTGCATCACCTCGTGAAAATAGAGACGCCTCCTGGGCGGGCCAGGGAGCGGTCCCGGCCCCGGCGTCGGGGAAACGGGCACGGCGAGCATCAGGCTCCCCTGGAGGCTCTCCAACAGGCCGTCCAGCTCCCGGCGGAAGGCTACGCCCTCCGGTTGCACCTGAGGCGATTGCAGCAGCCAGCCCTCGTCAGGGAAAGCGTCGGCGCTCTCGACGCGCCAGATCAAGAGCATCTCGCGCAACGTCAGTTGCACCTCCCAGGCGCCGATCAAGGTGAGGCCCGCCCGAGTCATGAGCGGCACGCCCCGCTGGGCCATCGCCTCGATATAGTCGTCCGTCTTGCCCGGGGCGACTCGCACCATCTCTTGCAGGTAGAGCGCGGAGGCCATTGGCTTGCTCCTCTCGTCCATTCCCGTGACGCCTGCGACGCCAGAACGGCGCGCCAAGGCGAAGGTTTCGCGGCGCGACCGTCGTCACTCTAGTTTCGCCCTCGGCGCCTGTCAAGAAACGCGCCCGCGCCGAGCCTGCTTGACTTGCTCTGGCGGCGCGGGTAGGATTCGGCATCCGGACGTGCCAACCAACGAACGAGAGAAACGAGGCGAGCGTCATGACACAACAGAAGACCGGCAACTGGGGTCGTTGGGGCGCCGAGGATGAGCGCGGCGCCTTGAATCTGCTGACCCCGGATGTGGTGAAAGCCGCGTCTGGAACAATCAAGACCGGCAAGGTCTACTCTCTCTCGCTGCCCATCCAACGGGAAGGCATCCCGCTCGTCGGTTATCGCAGCGCCCCGTTGCGGCTGACGATGCTCAACACGTCGGATAAGGCAATGTTCGAGGCGTACGGGGCCAAGGGAACCGGGGCGAACGAAGATTACTACGCGATGCCATCGCACACCGCGACCCATATGGACGCCCTGTGCCACGTGTACCACGACGACACTATTTACAACGGATTTTCCGCCGACTCGGCCAAGACGCACACCGGCGCCGAGAGGTGCGGCATCGAAAAGGCCAGGCACATCGTCGGCAGGGCCGTGCTGCTAGACATGGCCGCGTACTTGAGCGTCGAGCGTGTGGAGCCGCCACGGATCTTTACCAGCGCCGACCTGCTAGGCTGCGCCGACAGTCAGGGCGTCGAGATTCGCAGTGGCGACATCCTGCTCATCCGCACCGGGTGGCTGCAAACGTTCTTCGAAGACCCCGAACGGTGGAACCAAGGCCAACCCGGCATCGGCAAGGACGCGTGCAAGCTCATCGCCGAGCGCGACATCGCGGCCGTGGGAGCCGACAACATCGCCGTCGAGGCCATCCCGTTCGACGACAATGAGTTCCTGGCGGTTCACATCCTGCTGCTCAGGAATCTGGGCGTCCCGCTTCTCGAGCTGCTGACCCTGGACGAAATGGCGGCGGACAAAGCCTATGAATCGCTCCTGGTCGTGGCCCCGCTCATGGTCACCGGCGGCATGGGCAGCCCCATCAACCCCATCGCCATCGGATAGCGCCCCGCAAAGGAGTACCCCCGATGAAGTTCGGCGTTACCATTCCCGGCCTGTTCCTGTATCCCGTCATCGCCCAGCCTTGGGAAGCGTCCCTCAGCGGCGAAGAGATCCTGCGCATCGCTCGCAGGGCCGAAGAGCTGGGCTTCGACTGGATCAGCGTCCCCGACCACATCATCATGCCCAATGAAGAGGTGGAGGTCATGGGGCCCCGGTGGGCCGAGGCCTTCACCTCCATCGCCGTCATCGCCGGCGCCACCAAGAGCATTCGCGTCACCAACAGCATCCTCATCCTGCCATACCGCGATCCCATCCTCCTCGCCAAGATGGTCTCGACGCTCGATTTTCTCTCCGGCGGGCGGCTGATCCTGTCCGTCGCCGTGGGCCACACCCAAAGGGAGTTCGACATCCTCGGAGTCCCCTTCGACAAACGTGGCGCCATCACCGACGAATACCTTCGAGCGATGAAGGAGCTCTGGACCAGCGACAACCCGACCTTCAGCGGGGAGCACGTCCAGTTCCACGACGTGACGTTCGAGCCCAAGCCGGTGCAGAAACCGCATCCACCGATCTGGATCGGCGGCAACGCCCGGCCCGTCATCCGCCGAGCGGCGGCCCTGGCCGATGGTTGGTATCCGTGGCTCATGACGCCGGAGCGGCTCCGCGAGGGACTGGACTATCTCCACGAGCAGCCTGCGTTCCAGGACCGCACGACGCCTTTCGAGATCGTCACCGACACCCTCGAGATGCAGGTGGACGAGGAGACCCACGAGCAGACCGGGGAGACCACGATCCTCACCGGCAAGGACGAGATCATCGATCGAATCGGGCGCTACAAGGATGCCGGCATGACGGGAACCGGGGCCGTGATACCGCCGGTCGATTCCCTGGAGCAGTACCTCGAGCGAATGCAGTGGTTTCGCGAGGAGGTCGTCACCGTTTTCAAGGGCTAAGTCGCCGGTGGTCTTGACAAACGAGAGCCCGCAACCTACTATCCGGCCAATCAGGGGTCTCTGGACCTCTATCCCTCCAATCAAGAACGCTGCGGCGTGGGATACCGCCGTGTCGTTATCGCGCACGATGGGCGGAACCCGTTCCGGCCGATAGTTGGGCCCGCCGGTATTATTGATGAACGTGTCGGTCTGAAGCAGAGTGCGGGCGCAACCTTCAAGGGGCGCCCAACCGCGGGCCCGACTGGTGCGGTCCCGAGCAGGATAGGAGCTCAAAGATGTTCATGAAGCGAGGCGGGATCTTTCTGGCGATGACCATCATCATCGCCTTAGTGGTTGCAGCGTGCGGCGGCGGAGACCCGACGCCGACGCCCCGGCCTCAGCCGACGCTGGCCCCGACGGCAACGCCGGCGCCCACGGCGACCCTGGAGGCCGCGGCGACCCAGGCGCCGGGAGCGCCAGCCCCCACGGCCAGGCCCCTGGCAACGGCGACGCCGACGCCGGTGCTGCCCACGGCCACCCCCGAAGCCGGTGAGCCCAAGTACGGCGGCAACCTGTCGTCAGGCTCTATCGGCACCCCCGTCGCCACAGGTCATTTTCGATTGCTCGTTAATGACCCGCAAGACAATATCTCTTGGTTTGGGAACCATAGCGCCTACAACAACCTCGTCATCCTAGACACCTATCAAGAGAGTAAGATTCTCGTGGGGCAGCTCGCGGAAAGCTGGGATGTTAGCTCCGACGGGAAAACGTTCACCCTGCACCTCCGGCAAGGCGTGAAGTGGCATGATGGGATGCCGTTCACCTCGAAGGACGTCGTCTACAGCTACGGCCTCTATTCGGGAGACGCCCCGTGGCCGCAGCGTGAATCGCAGGTCGCCTGGTATACGGAGAACCTCGTGTCGGCAACGGCCCCGGACGATTTCACCGTCGTGCTCGAGACGCGCAACCCCAGCGCCTCGTTCGTCACGCGGATGACGTACTACCAGTTCCTCATGCAGCCCTCGCATATGGAGCTGGAGGAGCTGATAACCAATCCTGTCGGCACCGGGCCGTACATATTCGATACCTTCCAGAGAGATATCAGCTCCGAGTGGGTCCGGAACCCCAACTATTGGGACAAGGACGCGGCGGGGCGCCAGTTGCCGTACCTGGACAAGATGACGTGGTTCCAGTTCGCCGAGAATACGATCATGGAGGCCGCCTTCCGCACGGCGAAGATCCAATACCTCGGTCCCTTCCAGGCCTCCATCACCGCCAATGCAAGAGAGCGGTTCATCAGGAATATCCCGGGCGTGTGGCTTGTCTTACAGGCAGCGGGCAACTTCGGCTTCCTCTTCGCCAACGTACCTCCATGGAACATCCCGGAGGTGCGGGAGGCCATTAGCCTCTTTATCGATAGGAAGCAGGTTGGGGATGTTGGCTGGAAAACCTTCGGTTCCTTCTACCCCGCGTACATGTTGCCCCAGGATACTGGCGGCAAGTGGGGCCTGCCACCCGAGGAGATCATGGCCAGGCCGGGCTACCGCTACGTCGATACCGACGGTAACCTGATCGACTCACTGGAGAAGCTAGAAGCCAACAGGGACACGATGGTGAAAGACCCGGCCGACATCGCCAGGGCCAGGGCCTTGTTGCAAGAAATAGGCCTGGAGGATATCGGGAAGGCGAACGTGAGAACCCAGGAGTCAGCGATTACCACCGGAGCCCCGATCGCCGTCTCGCAGCTGATTGAGCTGTTCGGGAAAGGACCCATTTTGGTCCCGATGAAGAGCTTCCCGCAGTACTACGGCGACCTGTTTCAAGGCAAGTTCGAAATAGCTTTCTTGCCGTACAACGGCTTCGGCGCCGACGAGCCCTACGTCACCACCGAGCTCCTGCGGAGCACCAGCGGCAGCTACTACCCGATCCTCGCCCGCAAATGGGACGCTGACGTGGAAATCGACCGCCTTCTGGACCTGCAAGAGCAGACCTTGGACTTTGTGAAGCGCCAAGAGATCGTTTGGGACCTGCAGCGGGCCATGTTGGACCATCCCTCTCAGATCATCGTGTTCGCCAACGATAGCCACTCCGCTGCCCGGCCCGAGGTCAAGAACCCGCCGCCATCCACCAGCTCCTTCGCCAACTACTTCCAGATGGAGCGGGTGTGGCTCGACCTGTAAGCAGACCGCACCCATAGCAAGCAAGAACGGCGCCTTCGGGCGCCGTTCTCTTTGGGGAACACGATGCCTGGAGAGGACCTCGGTGAAGTGCTGGCTCACGTTGCACACCGACCGGATGGACCTGGGCGAGGAGTTCGTCTCCGTTTTCAGGGCATAAGTCACCGGTGGTCTTGACAAAAGAGAGCCCGCAACCTACTATCCCGCCTCAGGGACACCTTCCCACCAAAACAAGCACGTCGCGGCATGTGACGCCGCCGTGACGACCCTCCGTGCGAAGAGCCGAGAACGGTCAGACCGAAAGTTGGGCTTTTCTGGTAATGTCCATGAACGTGTCGGTCTGAAGCTAGAGTGCGGGCGCGACCTTCAAGGGGCGCTCAACCACGGGCCCGACTGGTGCGGCCCAGAATGGCAATAGGAGTTCAGCAATGCTCATGAAGCGAGGCGGGATCTTCCTGGCGCTGACCATCATCATCGCCTTGGTCGTTGCAGCATGCGGAGGCGGCGACGCTACGCCGGCGCCCCAGGTTCAGCCGACGCGGGCCCCGACGGCGACGCCGGCGCCAACGGCGACTCTGGAGCCGGCGGCTACCCAGGTTCCGGGTGCGGCAGCCCCCACGGCGCGGCCCAGGCCGACGGCGACGCCGAGCCCGGTGCCGCCCACGCCGACGCCCGGAGCTAATGTGCCCAAATACGGCGGCATCCTGCAGGTCGGCTCGTGGACGACCACCGAGTCCACCGGCAAGATGGGCCCCGTTCCCCGCGGGCAGGCGAGCAGCAACCGTGCCCAGAGAAACGTCTACAACAACCTGGTCATCTTCGACCCGTATCAAAACAACGAAGTTTTGGTGGGCATTCTCATGGAGTCCTGGAGCTTCAACGACGACGCGACGCAGTTCACCATCAACCTCACGAAGGGCGTCGAATGGCACGATGGCGTACCCTTCACCGCCGCCGACGTCCAGCACACCATGAGGCTGCACAACGGCCAAAACTCGGTCGATGGCTTTACCCAGTTGGGGACCAGTCCGTACTGGACGACCGTTCTCAAGGAGATCAACATCGTCGACGCCAACACGGTGACGTTCGAGCTGGCCAACCCCAGCGCTTCCTTGGTGCCTCGCATGACCGACGCCTCGGGAACGGCGGCGATCACGATGTGGCCGGCGCACGTTGCCCTGGAAAACCTGGCCAGCAACCCCACCGGGACCGGGCCTTTCACGGTAAAAGAGTTCAAGATCGACAGCTTCACCGAGCTTCAGCGGAACGACAACTTCTTTAGGAAGGATCCCGAAGGGCGGGCGCTGCCCTACCTCGACGGGATCCGCTACAACCAGTTCGCCGACGAAGCGTTCCTCTTGGCCGCCCTCAGGACTGGGAACATCCAGTACCTGGACAACTACCACGGCCCCTCGGTGACGCCCAGGCTCGAAAGCCTCACACGCTCGGTCCCGGGCATCGTCTTCGACGATTACGCCCAGACGATCTACGGTGGCGCCCTGAAGAACGAGCCGCCCTGGAACCTGCCAGGCGTCGCCGAAGCCATCGACCTCTTCACCGACAGGAAAGAGCTGCTGGACGTCGAGGGGGGATTCGGCTCCTTCTATCCGTCGGGCGTCCTGCCGGTCGAGCTCAACGGCATATGGGGCCTGCCACCCGAGGAGATCATGGCCCGGCCGGGCTACCGCTACCTCGATACCGACGGTAACCTGATCGACTCACTGGAGAAGCTGGAAGCCAACAGGGACACGATGGTGAAAGACCCGGCCGATATTGCCCGGGCCAGGGAGCTGCTCGCCGCCGCGGGCATCGAGCAGGGCGCCATCGCGCCGCTGCTGCTCATGATGAACGTCGTAGGTGTACGGTCCGGCCCGACTTGGGCGAACCAGATGAGCAAGCTCTTCGGCGCCACCTGGAGCACCCGATCGCCGGTGACGGCCACGGAGTACGTCATCGATCTGCTCTTTGGGCGATTCGAAATCGGGTTCCATAACGTCGGTGGCTTTGGCGTCGACGAGCCGTTCTCCACCTACGAGGTCTTCGGTGGGCTGCTCTCGGGCTTGAAGCCGGCGGACGGATGGGATGTCCCCCAGGATGTCGTGCGCCTGTTCAATGAGCAGGACCTGGAGCTTGACGTGGTCAAGCGACGGCAGATCATCTACGAGCTCCAGCGCGTCTCGATGGACACCCGCATCCGCATCATGTCCATCGCTCCGCTGGGCCACGGCGCCAACCGGCCCGAGGTGAAGAACCGACCCCACGGGACCGCATCCACACAGAACATCTTCACCTACGACCGGGTCTGGCTCGAGCTGTAACCGGACCACACCCATAGCAAGCACGAGCGGCGCCTCCGGGCGCCGCTCTCTTTGGGGAACACGATGCCAAGAGGAGGACGCCGGTGAAGTGCTCGCTCATGTTGCACACCGACCGGATGGACCTGGGCGAGGAGTTCGTGAGCGCAGCCGGCGTGATGGAGGCCAGCCGCGCGGCGGAGGCCGCGGGCTTCGATGCGGTGGCGGTCACCGACCACCCGTTTCCCGAAGACGAGTGGATGAGGTCCGGCGGCCACCACGCGCTGGACCCCTTCGTCCCGCTGTCCTTCGCCGCCGCCGCCACCACCCGGCTGCGTGTGCTGACCTACATCTACGTGCTGCCGTACCGGAATCCCTTTCTCGCCGCCAAGTCCGTCGCCAGTCTCGATGCCCTCTCCGCGGGCCGGGTCATCTTTGGCATCGCCGCCGGATACCTCGAGCCCGAGTTCGAGGCCCTCGGCGTTTCCTTCGACAAGCGGAACGACCTGACCGACGAGGCCATTCGCGCCATGAAACTCGCGTGGTCCCAAGAGGGCATTCACATGGCGGGTGACGCCTTCTCCGCCAAGGGACATACGGCGCTTCCTCGCCCCGTGCAGAAGCCGCATCCGCCCATCTGGGTCGGCGGCAACAGCAAGCGGGCCATCCGGCGCGCCGTAGAGCTGTGCGACGGGTGGATTCCGATCCCCAACCCCCGGTCCGCCGTGAGCCGCCGGCATACGCCCGCCATCGAGTCGTTGGACGACCTGCGCTCGCGTATCGAATACGCCCGCGAGACCATCCAGGCCGCTGGGCGCACCGACCCCTTGGAGATCGCCACCATATGCATCGGCACGGAGCGATTCGGTACCGAGCAGTTCAGCCTCGACCAGGTAACGCAATACGCCAGCGCCCTGCGCGAGGCCGGCGTCACCTATCTCAACGTCGGCCTGCCCGGTGAGTCCCGCAGCCAGTTCATCGACAACATCGCTGGGTTTGGCCAAGACGTCATGCCAATGATCGACCGCTTGTGATTCAGTCGATCCAGGAGACGCGTCGCCGCCAGCCGCATGAGCCTGGGGACCGGCATCGAGATCGGCGGCCCGGGACGAAAGAAACGAGAGGCGTCACATGATGCTCGAGGGACGCGTAGCCATCGTCAGCGGCGTCGGGCCGGGCTTGGGACGTTCCACGGCGCTGGCGCTGGCCCGAGAGGGCGCCGATATCGTCCTGGCCGCTCGAACGAAGTCCGCCCTGGAGAGCGTGGCCGAGGAGGTGGCGTCTCTAGGCCGCCAGACCCTGATCGTCCCCACCGACATCTCCAGGGAAGCAGACGCCGAAGCGCTTGCCGACCGGACCCATCAACGCTTCGGCCGGATCGACATCCTGATCAACAACGCCTTCGCCCAGGGGCCCTACGAGACCGTCGTCGATTCCAGCGTCGACGAATGGCGCGAGACCGTCGACATCGGCCTGGTTGGCACGATGTGCATGTGCAAGTATGTGGCCCGATACATGATCGAGGGAGGGAGCGGGGCCATCGTCAACGTCACCTCCCTCTCCATGCGCCGGGGCATCCAGCTCCGGAGCGCCTATAGTGCGGCCAAGGCGGGCATCACGCTGCTTTCCCAGAGCCTCGCCGACGAGCTGGGACGCCACGGCATCCGTGTCAACTGCTTGGCGCCGGGCCACATCTGGAGCGACAAGCTCCGAGGCTTCTACGAGACGCGCGCCGAGATGCTGGGCAAGACCTACGACGAGGTCTACGCCATGTACGCCGGCGAGACAGCCCTCAAACGCATCCCGGCGGCGGACGAGATCGCTGCGGCCATCGTCTTCCTGGCCTCGGACATGGCCTCCGCCATCACCGGGCAATCGTTGGACGCCAACGCGGGCCACTTTTTTCATTGAGCCTCGTTCGCCTAGACGACTCCCGTCTATGAGCGCCAGAATCGGCCATCCGAGGTGCAATCAAGGAGTATTGACAAATGGGATTCCACCCCGTACCCTTCAGCCGCGTATCTTCCCAAAAGGGTCGCCCGACCCCATAGCAGAAAGTCGACAGAGACAGCAATCCATTTTTTATCATCGTTGACGAGGCGAACGAGCAAGCAGATGCGGCCATCGCCCAGCCCTGATGAGCGGAGGCCGGACAGGAGGGATCGATGAGGTTCACCCAAAGCAAGGTCCTGATGATGGCCAGCGCCGTCATCGTGATAGGCTTGGTCGTCGCCGCGTGCGGCGGAGGCGGGGCCACGCCAACGCCCCGGATCATCGAACGTGAAGTGGTGGCGACGCCAACCGCAGGCCCCACGGCGACCGCACGGGTGGTCGAGCGCACAGTGGTGGTCGAGCGCACGGTGGTGGTCGAGCGCACGGTACAAGTAGTGGCAACAGCAACCGCAGGCCCCACGCCGACCGCACGGATTATCGAGCGCACGGTGGTGGCGACGCCAACCGCAGGCCCCCCGCCGACGCCGGCTCCTAAGTTGGCAGGCATCACCACGAACCTGAAGGGGTTCCGCTGGCTGGGCGGCCAGGGCCCCGCAAACTGGCGGCAGCCGCCGAAGCGCGGCGGGACCCTCGTATTCGCCTTCCCGATCCCGTCCGGGGGCACGGACCCGATCCTGAACCGCTCCTTTACCGTCTCGACCGCGGTGAGCACCGCCTACAACAAGCTTTTCACGTGCCTGAAGGCCCCCCTCCAAGAAGCCGGCGATCCGGGCAACTGCATACCGGTGGGAGACCTGCTCGCGGAGTGGGCTGTCAGTGGCGACGGCATGGAGTGGACCCTGAAGCTGCAGCCGGATGCGGTGTGGCACAACATCCCGAGCGACGCTCGCGGGTTCACCAGCGAGCTTTCGGGCCTGTACGGCCGGTCTGTGACGGCGGACGACGTGATCCACACCTTTAACTACTGGCAGGGGAACCTCACCAAACCCGACGGAGATCCCCAGGGCTCACCCTCGTCGTTGGGCTTCAGCAGCAACTTGGAGTCGTTCGAGGCCGTCGACGAGAAGACGATCCGGGTGAGAACCAAGGCGCCCGACCCGTTCTTCCCCTCGACCTATGCGGCCTTCAACGCGCGGGTAGTGCCTCCGGAGGTCTTCAACCTGGACGGCGACTACACCCAGCGGACCGTGGGGTCTGGCGCGTTCATGCTGACGGAGTTTGATCGCCTGGTGGAATGGAAGTCGATCGCGAATCCCGACTACTTCAAGGTGGGTGCGGACGGAGAGCGACTCCCGTACATGGACGTGCACAACGTCAAGGTCATCAGCGATACGCTGGCCCGCTCCGGGATGATTACCGGGGTGGTTGACCTGTCCCTGGGTGTTGGCATCAGCGGGCCGGCCTCGGCGGTCAACTTCACCCGGCAATGCCCGACTTGCCAGGTCATCGAGTACTTCCTCCCGGCGAATACCTCGCGGATCCTCCAGTTCAAGGTCAAGCCCACCGATAACTTCCCCAACCCGGCGTTCGCGGACCGGAGGGCACGGTTGGCCGTCGCCAAGGCCATCGATTACCAGGGCATGATCGACAACCTCTTCGAGGGCGCGGCCGTCATGACGCCGGTAGAGATGCCGTGGGGTCTCCTCTGGGATTCGCTGCCAACCTTGAGGCAGATGGGCAACGATCTTCCCGACGACGAAAACCCGTTTGTGTACGACCCCGAGGTAGCCAAGCGGCTATGGGCGGAATCGGGCCACTCGCCGGGCGAGAAGATGAAGATCATCTACCATGAATACAACTCCCAGCACACCACGTACACCGTGGCCCTGGCGGATTCCATATCGAAAGCTCTCGACATCGACGTCGAGGCGGAGAAGGTGTCCGGTATCCCCGTCTTGTACACCGCGACCGGCTTCACCGACCCCAACAATATCCAGAACTACGAACACTTCGTCACGATAACCCGGGGTACCGGGGCCAACAACGCAGAGGTACCGAGGAGCATGCAGTCGTTCGACGAGGAAAACATGTCCGCATACGACAACCCGCGGATCGACGAGATTGCATTGGAATGGATACAAAACCCGACGCTGGAACGGGAAAGGGAGCTTGCACGGGCCTTGTATACAGAGGTCATCAACGACCTCCACAGGATGCCCGCGGTAACGGAAGCCAACTACGAGGCCATGAGCGGTAGGGTCCGGAACATGTACCAGCAACTCCGTGGCGGCCGGTGCTGCCACCAGGGCGCCGAGCTCCTGGAGATCATCTGGCTGGACGATTAACCGGAATTCGTTGAAGGGCAAGGGCCATGGTACGTGGCCCTTGCCCTTTTCGGACAAACAGACGGTCGCCTATTGAAGGGGCCTTCGTGGCGCCCGCGGCCATGTGCGTATCGCACAACGCAAGCGACACATGAGGGCGCTGACGTTCGATTCGAAGGACCTTGACCCGCACCCCCAAAGAAATGCGCCGCCTGCTTGGCGGCGCTCGATCTTACCGATGGCCATGCCGGGAGGCGGTTTGCGCGACTGAGGCTTGGGCTTAGCCGCCTAGCCACCGGAGTTCCATGGGGCGATACGCTCTACGACGGCTGCTGATCGTCATCCCAGTGCTGCTGTTGGTGTCGCTGATGGCGGCCTCTCTGATTCGCCTGGCGCCGGGCGATGCCGTGGTGGCTGCGATCTCGGAGGCGAATGCGACCGCGGTGACCCCGGAGGAGCTCGACGCCATTCGCGCCGATCTGGGCCTGGACCGCCCCTTCGTGGTCCAGTATCTTGATTGGCTGGGCGGAATCTTTGTCGGCGACTTCGGGAAATCGCTGGCTCCAGGCAATAACACAATCTCTTCCACTCTGAAGAAAGCGATCCCGGTGAGTCTGGAGCTGGGGATCCTCGCGCTGATCATCTCGATGTTCGTAGCCATACCCATCGGGATTTGGTCCGCTATCAGGCAGGACAGCCTCAGCGACTACACAGGGCGGATATTCGCCGTTGGCGGGCTCTCGATCCCCGAATTCATCATCGGCTCCATGGTGATCCTGTTTGGGGCCCTTTGGTTCAAATGGACTCCCCCCCTCACGTACGTCGAGTTCTGGGAGGACCCCCGCCAAAACCTCCTGATCATGATCACGCCGGCGTTGATCATCGGCGTGCGTTTATCGTCCATTACGATGAGGATGTTGCGCTCAACGATGCTCGAGGTGATGAGGCAGGACTACATCAGGACAGCCTGGTCGAAGGGCCTGCGAGAGCGCACGATCATCGTGAGGCATGGCCTCAAAAACGCCTTTATCCCCGTGATAACGATTATCGGAGGGCAGTTGGGCTTCCTTGTGGGCGGCGTCGTGATCGTAGAATCCATCTTCAACCTGCCAGGGCTCGGCAGATCGCTCCTCGATGCAATAAATGGCCGGGACCTGCCAATGGTGCAGTCGGCGGTATTGGTCATAGCGGCATTCCTGGTGTTCATCAACCTGCTGGTGGACCTTTCGTACGCGTGGTTCGACCCAAGGATTCGCTATTCATAGAGGCAGACGATGATTCAGGATGCGGAGATGGTTACCGGCGCATTCCCGGGGAGAAAGCCGAACCGGCTGGCCGGGGTCGCTAAGGGGGCCATCGATTTCGCCAGGCTCAAACCCCTGGGCGCCATCTCGGCAATCGCCATTTTCGCCCTCTTTGTCATCGCGATCTTCGGACCCCTTTTTCAACCTTACGACCCGGACGATCTCTTCGTCGGCAAGATCAATACAGCGCCCAATCGAGAATTCTGGTTCGGCACGGATAACCTCGGCCGAGACGTGCTGAGCCGTACCATAGCCGGCACTCGGATCTCGTTGTACGTCGGCGTGGTAGCAGTCCTGGTGGCGACGTCCATCGGCGCCACTATCGGCCTGATAACGGGCTACTTCCAAGGCGCCTTGGATCTCATCGTTCAGAGGGTCATCGACGCGTTGCAGGCGTTCCCCGCGCTCATTCTCGCCCTGGGGATCATTGCGGTCCGAGGGCCCAGTACCAACAATGCGCTCCTGGTGATCAGCGTGGTGCTGATTCCCGGAGGAGCCAGGATCGTCCGGGGGGCCGTGCTCTCCGCCAAGGAAAACATCTACGTTGATGCCAGCCGAGCGCTGGGGGCCTCGAACTTGCGGATCATGTTTCGCCACATCCTCCCGAACGTTACGGCGCCGATCATCGTGAACGCGTCAATCCTCCTGGGAGCAGCGATCCTGTTCGAGGCCTCTCTCAGCTTCCTCGGCGCTGGAGGCAAGGCGACAGACCCATCATGGGGCGCCATGATCAGTGGGAGAGCCGGCTCCGGCGTCAATACGGTCCTGGACTACCAACAATGGCCTTGGCTGGCTGTGGCGCCCGCCGCCATGATCTGTGCCGCGGTGTTCTCTTTCAACCTGTTGGGCGACGCCATCCGAGACGTCATGGACCCCAGGCTCCGGGGAACCGGCGGTCGCCTGGGGTAACCCTCGCCGCCCCGTTCGATCCCCCGGGCGAACCCTCGGCTGGATGAGCCGCCATGACCGACCAACCCAAAGCTTTGCAAGGCAAGGTCGCGATCGTCACCGGGGCCAGTCGAGCCTTCTGCGACATGCGCATCGAGACGCTGGGCAAGACCTACGACGAGGTCTACTCCCTGTACGCCGGCGAGACAGCCCTCAAACGCATCCCGGCGGCGGACGAGATCGCTGCGGCTAGCGTCATCCTGGCCTCCGCCATCACCGGGCAATCGTTGGAGGCCAACGCGGGCCACTTTTTTCATTAGGCCTCGTTCGCTTAGTGGACTCCCGTCTCTGAACACCAGCATTGGCCATGGAGGTGCAATCCCCAGTATTGACAAAATAGATTGCACCCCGTACCCTTCACCCTCGTAACCTCCGAAAAGGAGCGCCCCACCCCGTAGCAGGGAGTCCACAGAGACAGGAATCGATTTTTGTCATCTTTGACGATGCGATCGAGCAGGCAGATGCGGCCATCGCCTGGCCAAGCCGGGCGGAGGTCGAACAGGAGGCATCGATGAGGTTCAACCAACGAAAAATCTTGATGATCGTGAGCGCCG
>JACZVV010000055.1 GCA_022572465.1 Chloroflexota bacterium | reverse complement strand
CACACCACTTCTGGAGGTACCGCTCCTCGATGGGAGTTCGCAAGAGGAGAAGGTCGTATTCGCCCGCCCGCTCCGCTGCCCTCTCGATCCAGGAGTCCATCAGACTCCAGTCGATGTCTTCAACCAGAAGGCGGCTCGTCTTGTCCTCGAAAGCCTTCTTCAACCCGATCTCTTTCAGCTTCGGTTCCCACGAGGAGCCGCGTTTCGTCCTCGGGCACGCCGGCGAACATCGCTTTCATCCGCTCGCGCACATAGGGCCAGGTCCCTTCGAAGTGAGGATAGTCGGAGCCCCAGATGATGTTGCCGACGCCGATCTGATCGCGTTGCTCCACCTCCAGACGACCTCCCGGAGGTGACGCCCCGATGAAGCCATGCTCGGCCCACACCTCGCTGGGTTTCCGGGAGATCGTCTCGCGCAGCTCTTGCCCCTTTTTGTTCACATATATGTCGTCGAAACGGAACATCATGTTGGGCATCCAGCTCCCTCCGGCCTCGGTGATCGTCAGGGTGAGCTTGGGGTGACGCTCGAACACGCCGGAGAGCAGGAGAAACCACAGGGGGCGATGGGCTGGGCTGAACACCTCCGCCGACTCCATGGCGTATTTGCTGCCGAAGTCGCCGTGGTCGATGCCGGAGACCAGGGGGTGGGTCAGGAGAGGAAGGTCCAGCTCCTCGCACAGCTCCCACACTGGCTCGAACCGGGGGTGATAGTACATGGACTCCACCTCGGTGGTGGCCCACCCCACGACAGGCAGGAGAAGCCCCCCGGAGACGCCCGATTCCCGTGCCCGCCGTATCTCCGTGAGCGCGGCTTCGATATCGTGCATCGGGCAGATGATGGCCCCGCCGTGCCGGTCGGGGTCATGGGAGCACATATCCGCCAGCCACCGGTTGTACGCCCGAGCGCCGGCGTACTGTTTATCGTAGGGGGTGTCGCCGCGGAGCGACGTAGTGCTGTGGGCCACGATGGCGGCCCCGAACGGCGGTGCCGCACCTGGCTCCTGCGGAATCGGAAAGATAATCTCAGCGGCCACGCCATCCCGGTCCATCTCCCGCTCGCGCACCACCGGGTCCCATGCTCCGTGCTGACCTTCGCTTTTCACCCGCTCGGACTCGAGGAAGGGGGCCGTGATCTCCTTGGCCCGGGGTTTGCCGAACCGCACCGTCAGGCCCGATTGGTTCCGGATGTCCTTTCGCGCCTCCGCCTGAGCCGCCAGCGCCTGGTCGTAGGTCTCGCGAAAATCCGGGTCCATGTAGTCGCGGAACACCTCGGCCGGCGGCCCCGCGTGGGTATCGCTGGATATCACCAGGTAACGTTCCATGAGCTCCTCTCCTCGTGACGCGCGTTTGGCGCCAACCTGGAATCTATGGCATCCACGTGCCGTTTGGCGTAGCGGGCCTGGCATCGGAGGCCGGTTTCGGGTTGAATCGCGCTCCGAGGAAACCTTCGGTTCCCAGACCGAGCCCACGGCCCGATGGCCCGCTGCAGATCGCTCAAAAGTCTTCCCCCTCGTTACGCAGTATTCTGGAGAGCGTGTGGTATACTGTCAAATTCCGATTCGCTTCGTAGATCATAAGCGAAGGTTATAACCTCATGGATTTGCGCAATCTGACCCAGCTATACACCTTCATCGACGTCGCCGAGACGATGAGCTTCTCTCACACCGCCCAGCGTCTGTCGATCACCCAGCCGGCGGTCTCCCGGCACATCAAGGAGCTCGAGACCGCGGTAGGCGTGCCTTTGCTCGACCGGCGCCATCAAGGACTGGCTATGACGGAAGTGGGATACGCGCTGCTGGCTCATGCGGAGACCATTCGCGCGTCGGTGCAGCAGATGCAGCGGGAGATGGCCAACATCGATGGAGACGTAGTGGGCCATCTGAAGGTCGGCGTCACGCCGGTGTGGGAGTTTCTGATCCCGAGGCTGTTGGAAGAGTTCAAAGCCCGGCATCCAAGGTTCGAGTTCAGCCTTTTGCCGGGGAATAATTTCGAGGTCGTCGACCTGATGCGGCGACGGACGATTCATCTGGGCTTTGTCGCAGAAGACCCCGGGATCAAGGAGTTCGACGCCATCCCGGTCTTGGACGACGAGCTGGTCATCGTGGCGCCGCCAGGCCATGATCTGCTGAAGGATATGCCGGTTCCCCCTTCCGCGCTCAACGGGGTGCCCTTGATCCGCCGGGGAGAGGAATCAGTCACCGCCCACATCTGCAAGCTGTATCTCAATACGATCGGCGTCAGGGTCAACACCGTGATGGAGCTGGAGAGCCACGACGCCATCAAGCGCGCGGCGAAGGAAGGGCATGGAGTCGCCATGGTTTCGACCTACGCGGTCCAGAAGGAGCTGGACGACGGCTCCCTGGTGCAGATTCAGCTTGAAGCGCCTCCGTGTACTCGCTCCCTTTTCGTGCTGAGGGACCGGACCCGCTTCTTCTCCCCCACCCAAAATGCCTTCATCGCCGTGGTGGCGGAGAGCGTCGCCGTCAACTGATCGGTCCGGCTCCAGGGTGGCAGCCTGCCGCAGCCACCGACGAAATGCGATGCGAGGAGAGGAGACCGCGATGGCCAATGGCGTCTTTACCGTCTTCACTCGCTGCACGGACCCCGACCGCGAGGAAGAGTTCAACCGGTGGTATAGCCACACCCATCTGCCGGACCTGAGCGCCGCCAAGGGGTTCACCAGATCCCGACGCTACGTCAGTGTCGATCCCGAGCAGACTTCACCTATCTACATGGTCCTCTATGAGTTCGAAAGCGACGACATCACCGCCTCGATACAGGACCTGCTCCGCATCGCGATGAGCGAGTTTGCCGCGGGGCGGCATATCGATTGCGTTGGCCCCGTGACCGAGCTGCCGTCCCAGATATGGCAGGAAATCGACCCGGCGAGCCTGAAGCCGCTCGAGCGCCTGGAATACCCCACGCAAGTGCCCGAGACGATCCGGCGGCGGGTTGAAGGCATCCTCCAGCGCCAATAGCCGCGGCGTCTCGGGCACCGCCGGTATTTGCCGACCCGCCGAGGCGGGCTGAACGTGAAGCCGGGGTAAGGGGCGGACGAGAACGATGTCCGCAGACTCGGCTAGCCTCCGTTGGCCCACCGCTCGATCTCCAGGTCGACCCGCCGGAGGGCCGCATCGGCCGAACCCGGCGCCCGGTTCAGTACGTAGTCCGTCAGCAGGTCCGGGAGCGCCACCGGCGCCACCTGCACCCCCGAAACGCTCCCCGCTACCACGGTCAGCGTGGAGAAGCGCCGGGAGTAGGCGTTCCCTCGGTTGCTGTAGGCCAAGACATACCCAGGGTCGAGCCGGATGGCCGGGTCGTACGAGCTATCGCCAGTTCGAACAACCCCTGATCGAAGAGGTTGCCTGCGGCATCGACATGCGACTTTGCGGCCGCCGTCGTTCGCGTCGGGTTGGGAACCTCCGTCAACCTGTTGTCGCCGGCTACCGCTTCATGAACGCAATAACCAGGGCGGCGATGGCCTCTGGCTGCTCGGGGAGCATTGCGTGTCCGAGCCCTGGAAGGTCAACGACCTCCACCCTCTTGCCAGCAGTAAGGCGTAAGACATGCCCGTTGGCCGGTGGCGCTAGACGGTCGTTCAAACCCTGAATGATCAAGATTGGGGCCACGCCAGCTTCCCACCAGTGGTCTCTTGGAGTCGCCTGCATTGCTGCCAGGTGTGCCTTATGGGCCTCGGGCCACCATCCCTCCAGCCAGACCGCAGCGTCACGGCCCGGGGCGAAGAAGGCCTCCTGAATGGCCTGCACTCGCTCCTCCGCCGGCAGATCAAGCTGGAAACAACGCCCGAATTCCGGCCCCACCGGAGGATTGCCTGGGACGAGGCCGCCCGCCGCCAGCAGAACGACGCTTCGAACCAGGTCGGGCCTGTCAGCGGCCAGGCACCGGACCACCCCGTTCCCGAAAGCGTGGCCTATCGCATGGACCGGCTGCTCAGCAATCGACTCAATGACTCCAGCCACATCCGATGCTAGCGCGTGCAGGTCCAAGCCTTCCAGGGGCCCCGTGCTGCCCTCAATCCCTCGGAGGTTGACGCCCAACGCCCGAAACCCTTCGGCGGCCAGGCGTTCCCCGAGGGTGACGAAGTCGGTGGCCCCGCGGCCTAATGAAGGGACCATAACAACAGGGACGCCTGTGCCCCATTGGTGCACTTGGAGTCTTACCTCCCCGTCACCTAGCGTTACCTGTACCGTATCCATGGTTGATAGCCCTGCGATCGCCCTGTTGCCTGGTGGAGCCATCTTAGCAGGTGAATACCGGTCCTTGCTTTGGAGAACTCATCCTCCCTCTTGGACTGTAGGCCGTCCATCCTTCTCGCCGTAAGAGGGCGGTGATCCGCCGATAGCCGTATCGCGCGAACCCACAGGCGGCTGGTTACCACGGGTCTGCGAACAGGTCGCGGGGCCACCATGACCATCCCTTGTCGCCGTAACCGAGCCAGGTCGCCTAGCCACGGGCCGCCCGTCACAAGGTGGCTGGGGCGGAATATGCGCGACCGATAACCCGCTTTGACCAACGACTCCCACCAGCAGACCACGTATAATCTGTCGTGAAAGACCCCACTACGGAGGTACAGATGCCTCGATTTGACACCGTGTCGATGGACGAAGCCCGAGCGACAACCGCCTCGCCGGAACAAACCAAGCTGGTTGCGGAATACCTAGCTTACATCGAAAAACTCGCGCCTGGTAAAGCCGGGAAGCTGTCATGGGCGGGGGAGATTCCACCGCAGAAGTGGATGAACTTCTACACCAAGGTGCTCGCAAAATACGCGACCGAGAAGGGGCTAAGGCTCACTCTGAAGGTGGAGGTTGCCTCAGATACAGGCGTCTCCGCCCAAAAGATCGAGGAAACAAAGGTAGCACTCCGAGAACTGGGCCTGAACGACGATATCGAGACGACATAGGCGGTGCACTCGTCGAGCGGCGCTTGCTTTTGTACGCACTCTTGTCATCTCCCGTACCGTAGCTGCAAACGATGATAACGCTAGGTTGCCAGTAGAACAGGCATTCCGTGTTTCAGGGCGAGTTCGACCCTGCTCCGACTCTCGATACTCGACAATCGCTGCGATCGAGAATCGAGGTCCTGGGAATCGGTCCCTGGGTCGATCGGCTCTCGGACGTGGCGTGAGGAATGCAAGCCCTGGGCCGCTCTGCGCGGGCGGCTGATCTGCAGTAACATTCCCCTGATTGACGGCAGGTACGCAGCCCGTCCGCTGGGATACTTGGGCTGGAGAAGTCCGGGGAGGGCTCACTTTGACGCGACAGCTGCCAGTGGGGACCCTCACTTTCCTCTTCACCGATGTCGAGGGGAGCACACGGCTCTGGCAGGAACACCCCGAAGCGATGGGGGCGGCACTGGCACGCCATGACGCCCTACTGGGCTCGATGGTCGAAAGGCATGCCGGCGTCGTCGTGAAAAGCCGGGGGGAAGGGGATAGTATCTTCGCGGTCTTCGTCCGGGCCTCGGACGCGGTCGCGGCTGCCTATGCCATCCAGCAGGCGCTCCTCCACGAACCCTGGCCGGCCGATATCCCGATTCGTGTCCGCATGGCTCTGCATACCGGTGAGTCCGAGTTGCGCGGCCAGGACTACTACGGAGCGGTCGTCAACCGCTGCGCCCGCCTGAGGGCTATCGCGCACGGAGGCCAGGTCGTGCTCTCAGAAGCAACGGCCCAGCTGGCGCAGGACGCGATGCCGGCCGGCGTCGGCTTGCGCGACATGGGAGCCCACCGTCTCAAGGACTTGCAGCGCCCGGAGCAAGTGTTTCAGCTGATTCACCCTGACCTACCCGCAGATTTCCCCGCCCTCAACTCCCTGGATGCCCATCCTCACAATTTGCCCGTCCAGCTAACCAGTTTCATCGGCCGTGAAGGGGAAATCGATGAGGTCAGCGGCCTTCTTTCCACCGCTCGCCTGGTCACCCTGGCAGGCGCCGGCGGCTCTGGCAAGACCAGGCTGGCGCAGGAAATCGGGGTGTCGCTGATCGAGGATTATCCAGGCGGCGTCTGGTTTATCGGCCTGGCGACCCTGACGGATCCCAAGATGTTGCGACCGCATGTCGCTGATGTCTTCAACGTAGGCGAGGACGCCCTTAATGGCTATCTGCAAGGGAAATCGATCCTACTCATCATCGACAACTGCGAGCACCTGGTTGCCGGGGCCGCCTCGCTGGTCCAGTGGTTGCTCTCTTGCCCCGGCGTCACCGTCATTGCCACTAGCCGGGAGGCGCTGAATCTGGCAGGTGAGCGGATGTTCCAGGTGCCGCCGTTGCCGGTCCCCGATGGCAAGTCCGACCAGGGCTTGACGGCCGGATGCGCTTCGGTACAGCTCTTCCTGGAACGGGCACAGGCTGCGAATCCCGCGTTCGAGCTGACGGCGAGCAACGCGGCTTCAGTGGGCCAGATCGTGCGGAGACTCGACGGTATTCCCCTGGCGATCGAGCTGGCAGCGTCTCGCGTGAAACTGCTCCAACCAGCCGCGATCGCCAGCCGCCTTGATGAATCCTTCAAGTTTCTCAAGGGCGGACCGGTCGATGCCTTGCCACACCACCAGACCCTCGAGCGGGCCATCGATTGGAGCTACGACATGCTGGACTCGGAGCAGCAAACGCTCTTCTGCCAGCTATCGGTGTTTCGAGGTGGTTTCACTCTCGATGCCGCCGCCGCCGTCAGCGGAGCCGACGATGAGTATGAGGCTCTCGAGTCACTCGGCCAGCTCGTGGATAAATCGCTGGTCCGGACCATGCCCGCCGGCGAGGAGAACCGATACAACCTTCTGGAGCCGTTGCGTCAGTACGCCGCCGCCCGGATCACCGCAGACGAGGCGGCAGAAACAGGTGGCCGACACGCGCGGTACTTTCAGGACCTCGCCGAGCGGGCTGCGCCGGAGCTTCACGGCCCACGCCAGCTTGAATGGCAGGCGCGGCTGGAGACGGAGCACGACAACCTCCGCGTCGCGCTGGGGTGGGGTCTAGAGGCTGGCGATGCGGACCTCGCACAGCGCACTGCGGCTGCCTTGGCCTGGTTCTGGATAATACGCCGACACGTAGCCGAGGCTGTGGACTGGTTCGACCGGGTGCTGGCCGCCGACGGGGGTTCCCAGAGGGCACGTGCGTCAGCGCTCGTTGAGGCCGGCCGTATACAATCGATGGTGCGTCAGGATGACCTGGAGGGGTGTCTGGCGCGAATCCGTGAGGGCCAAGCGCAGTTCGCCGCGCTGGGAGACGAGCAAGGGGTAAAGACGGCTGAGGCCCACGGTGCCATGGTCGGGTGGTACCAGCGGAACCTTGAGGACTCGAACCGTATTCACGCCGAGATCCAGGCGGCCCACCAGGCCAATGGGTTTGAGTGGGGAGATGCGATTTGCGGCTGGTTCCTGGGTTCCGCCGCGTGGCTTGCGGGAGACTTGACGCCGGCGTATGAGCATTACAACCGGTCCTTGGAGATCTTCCGTCGCCTCGGCGACCTCACTTTGATAGCCTGGACGCTCCTCCCTCTAGGGAACATCGCCTCGGAATCCAACGAGCTGGACCAGGCTACAGCGCTCTACGATCAATCCCTCTCCATGATGGTCGATATAGGGGACCGTCACGGCGCGGGCGCCGTCTTGTTGGGACTCGGGATGGCAGCGCATTTCCGCAGCGAGACGGCCGAGGCCCAGCGACTCCTTGTGGAGGCGCAGACGAACCTGCGAGAGGGGGGTGGCGGCCAGGGACTTTCCTGGCCGCTCTCGAACGTTCTGGTCGACACCCGCACCCATAATCTGCTGGTCGAGGTGACGCAGCGGTATCAGGGGAGCTTGAACCTGCCGCCTGATGAGTGGGCACGGATGGTGTGTGCCGATGGCGAGGCGTGGCGCGCACGAACCAGATCCAATCCGTAACCTACCCCTTCTGCTGGACCATGTGTATCTCCACCTATGCACAGACTCGACGATCTAAATGCGCACAGGTCCAAGCGTGATTCTTGACTGCGATTTGCAGGTCTCGACCTCTGTGAGCAATCCGCCTGCAATCGGCCAAAACAAAAGCCCCCGGCGATGCCGCCGAGGGCTTTTTACTTCTGTTGGACCGGAGCCCGAGAGGGGATTCGAACCCACTAACCACCCGATTACAAGTCGGGTGCGCTACCATTGCGCCACTCGGGCTCGAATACCGGCCCCTGGTGGGCGATGCTTCGGCCCGCGCGGGGCCCGTTGAGCCCCTCGCGGCCTTCCTCAAGGAAAGAATGAGTATACGCGGTTCTGAACCGAGGGTCAAGGTGAGCATGCGCCATGAGGCACGGCGTCACGACCCAACAAAGGGGAGGCCTGGGCCTCCCCTTTGTCCGATGTCATGGTGCGTGTGGCGTTAGTCGACCAGCCCGTAGAGCTTGGCGATATTGTCGCAGACGATCTTCTTCCGATCGTCGTCGGGCACGTTGATGAAGTGCTCGTCGATGGACCGACGGGAGTAGGGCCAGTCGTTGCCGTGATGGGGGAAGTCGGTGGACCAGCTCATGTTTTCGACGCCGATGGCATGGCGGATCTCGACGCCGATACGATCGACGATGAAGGTGGCAAGCCAGTTGTCGTGAAAGTACCGGCTGGGAACCTTTTTCAGGTCGACTTTGGCCCAGATGCGGTTGCGCCAATAGCGGTCGTCCACCATCTCCAGGAAGTGGGGGATCCAGCCGGCGCCGGTCTCCACCGCCACCATCTTGAGCTTGGGGAACCGGTCGAACACGCCGGTGAAGATCAGCTCGACCATGAGGGGCATGATGGTGGCGAAGGCGGAGGCGCCAATGGCGGCGCCCGCCTCCTGCACCGGCGCCCGCCGTTGACCCTGCATCTGGCTCGCCAGCATCAGATGGATGCTGACCGGCATCTCCATCTCCTCGGCGGCGGCCCAGAAGGGGTCGTCGGCCCTGCTGATGGCCTCGTCGCCGCTGGGCCAGTTGTAGATCAGAACGCCGCGGAAGCCCATCTCTTTGGCCCGTTTGATGTCGGCGATCGATGCTTCGATATCCAGATTGGGCATCTGGGCGACGCCGAAGAGCCGGTCGGGGTCTGCCGCGCAGAAGTCGTTGATCAGCCAGTCGTTGTAAGCGTGGAGCCCGGCAAGCTGGACCTCCGGGTCTGATTGCCGGGTAAAGGTCAGCGACGCGCGCACCGGTGGGTAGAGGATCTCGGCGTCGACGCCATCGACGTCCAGCGCCTCGATGCGGGCTTTGCCGTCGTAGCAAGCCGGCAGGATCTCTTTGCCGTAGCGGACGCCGGTCCACTTGAGGTCTTCGGGCCGGGTCCCCACACAGGTCACCAGCCCGAGGGGCTCGGGGTTGAACCCCTCCTGGTAGAGCCACGCGTCGCCGCCGTCGCCGTCGCTCACCAGCTTGGGCGCCTTGTCCTGGTACTTCTCGTCCAGCCACTTGGTCCAAAGGTCGGGCGGCTCGATGATATGTGAGTCGCCGGAGATAACGTTGTATTCACGTCCCGTGGGCTGCATGTGCGCCTCCTTGGTATGCTGATCCGACGCCTCGACGGGGGGAGCGCGTCTCGCGGTGCCGGTTAGCCGCCGTTATAGCGGTACTCGTCGCTGGTGATGACCCTGCCGGGCAGGGCGCCGGTGTGCTCGCCGTGATCGTAGACGACCTCGCCGCCCACCACCAGGTAATCGAATCCTTCGGCCCGGTTGACCAGGCGAGCGTCACCGCCCGGCAAGTCGTTGAACCGCTCCGCCGGGAGCCAGTCGAGTTTGTCCAGATCGAACACGACGATGTCGGCGGCCATTCCCTCGCGGATCAGCCCTTTGTCCCACATGCCGTACATGGACGCGGGCATGAAGGTGAGGCGTTTGATGGCATCCTCCAGCGTCAAGAGGCCCTCGTCGCGGACCCAGTGGCTCAGGAGGAAGGTGGAGTAGTAGGACCCGCTGAGGCGGTTGGTGTGGGCGCCGGCATCGGAGATGCCGGGAAGGGCGAAGGGGCTGGTGAGGATCTCGGCCACCGCATTCATGTCGCCGTTGCGCACGCCGATAAAGGCGAACTCGGTCTCCAGGTTCTCCTCGACGGAAAAGTCCAGGAGGACGTCGACGAGGTCCTTGCCGGTGCGCTCGCCGATCTCCTTGAGATTGGCGCCCTCGAACTCGGCAAACTTGCCGGTCTTGCTCTTGACCAGGTTGACGTTGGTCAGCTGGCGCCACACCTGGTTCTTGGAGTCGAGCTCGTTCGCCTCGGCTTTCATGGCGGCCCTGACCTCCGGGTCGCGGAGCAGGGCCAGCGTCTTTTCGCGGGGTTGAGACAGGACCTCGTGCCACCGAGGCCACCGCTCGAAGCTCATGGTCGACTCGGTCAAGTTGAATATGGCGTCCAGGCGCTGGCAGCGAGCGATGCCGTAGACCTGCGCGCCCTCTTTGGAGGCCCGCTCCATGTACTCGATCTGCTGGCGCCAGGCAGTGGGCCGGTCCCACGTGTGGGAGAGCTCGTTCCAGTTGATCGGCCGTCCGGTCACCAGCGAAAGATTGGTCAGCAACCGCTGGTCGGCCTCGCTGAACTTGTCCTCCCCCATGACCGCCGTCTCGGTGATGATCTCGATGGAGCCGATATGGAACTCGGCGAGGGCCGAGGCCAGCTCCAAGACCTCTTTATGGCTAGCGAAACGGCTGGGCACCGGCCGGCCGTCCATCCCGTAATGGGTCGGCGACAGCGTCGTGGTGAAGCCAAAAGCGCCGGCCGCGATGCCCTCGCGGACCACGCTCTTCATCTGCTGTATCTCGTCGTCGTCGGCCTCGCGCTCGTTGGCCGCCTCGCCCATGATGTAGCGGCGGACGGCGCAGTGGCCGATCATCGTGCCGACGTTGACGCCCAGCTTCTCTTGCTTGATGCGGTTCAGATACTCGGGGAAGGTCTGCCATTCCCACTCGAGGCCCGTCTCCAAGGCCTTGAGGTTGATGCCCTCGACCCGGGCGAACATGCGAGAGAGATAGTCGCGGTGCTCCGGCCGGCAGGGCGCCAGCGTGAAGCCGCAGTTGCCCATGACCACCGTGGTTGCGCCATGCCAGGGCGAGCACGTGAGCAAGGGGTCCCAGAAGATCTGAGCGTCGTAGTGGGTGTGCACGTCGACGAAACCGGGCGCGACGATCCGGCCTTCGGCATCGACAACCTTGGCCCCATTAGGGTCGATCTTCCCCTTCGCCACGATCTTGCCGTCTTTAATGCCCACGTCGGCACGATACCGGGGAAATCCTGAGCCGTCGACCACCAGACCGTTTTTGATAACCAGGTCGTACGCCATCGGCCACGCTCCTTTCATCCATACCGTCAGAGCTGCCCCGACGTGTCGGGGCGGGGACACAGCGCGGGACTCACGAGGATAGGCTCGGGCCCCTCGCGATGTCAAGCACGCCGACACTGGGGGCAGGCCCATGGCCGCTTGACCCGGCGACGCGCTTTTCCTTACTCTTTGGGCGAAAAGTCGCCTATCGCGCCGCTGCGCCACGATCGGAGGTGGGCTCATGCCCAAAGCCAAGATCAACGGAATCGAGCTGTACTACGAGGAGCACGGAGAGGGGCCGGCGGTGGTCTTCGTTCACGGCGCCGGTGGGAACCACATGAGCTGGTGGCAGCAGGTGCCGGTCTTCGCGCCCAGCTACCGATGCGTCACCTTCGACCAGCGCGGGTTCGGGGCGTCGGCGAACACGACGGGCGACGAAGGGACGGAGACCCTGCATCGGGACCTGGCCGGCCTGATGGACCATCTGGAAATTCCTCAGGCGATGTTGGTCGCCCAGTCGTTGGGCGGATGGGCCGTGTGGGGCCTGGCCGAGCGTCACCCGGAGCGTGTCCGCGCCATCGTCATGGCCGACACGCCGGGCGACATCCCCGCGCCGTTCCTGGTGAGCTGGGCACGAAAGGGCGGCGTCAGACGCCGCGAAGGCGAGGACGTTCTCGACAGGGCATTCTCGCCGCGGCTGCACGACGAGAGACCCGCGCTGGCCTACCTCTACCGGCAGATTCAGGGCTTGAACCCACCGCGGCAGCCTCGCGCCCGGGTTAATATCCTTAAGAGCCTGGCGGACCGCGAGCCGATGGACCTATCGCACGTTGCCATACCGGCGCTGTTCATCGTCGGCGAGGAGGACGACCTGATCCCGCCCGAGGTGATCGAAGCCGCCGCGGCGGCGATCCCAGGCGCACAGTTCCTCAAGGTGCCTGGCGCGGGCCACTCCGTCTACTTCGAAAAGGCGGAGATCTTCAACGACGCCGTTCTGCGGTTCTTCGAGTCGGTTGAATAGGAGCGCTCGTACGTCTGGCGGCATGTCCGCCGTCTGCTGAACGCCCGCCGCTGGTATAATCACGGTAGCGGATATCGTCCGCGCATCTCCCGATGACGAAAATCCAGTCTGCTTTCAGGCGGAATCTCTCCAAGGCTCTTGGCTCCAAGACCCTGGAGACGGCGCTGAATCGCACGCTCCCGACCCGGCGCAGGACCCGGGACGCAGCGTTTCAGAACCTGGACTTCGCCGCCCTGCGCGATGACCTGCAAACCCGCAAGCGCGAGGCCATCGACCAGCTCCCCGACCTGGTGGAGCAGTTCACCATCGCCGCCGAGCAGGCAGGGGCCGTCGTCCACATGGCGGCCACGTCCGAGGACGCGCTGGCGATCGTGGGGGACCTGGTCGGGCGGCATGGGGTGAAGCTGGCCGTCAAGAGCAAGTCGATGGCCACCGAGGAGATCGGGCTCAACGAGTACCTGGAAGAGCTCGGTGTGGAGGTGGTCGAGACGGACCTGGGCGAGTGGATCGTCCAGCTTGCCGGCGAGAAGCCGTCCCACCTGATCACGCCGGCGTTGCATAAGACGAGGGAGCAGGTCGCCGAGCTCTTCTCGAAGGTCACGGGCGAGAAGGTGCCGCCGGACATACCGCAGCTTGTGGCCGTGGCACGCCGCGAGCTACGCCAGAAGTTTATCGACGCCGATATGGGCATCAGCGGCGCCAACGTCGCCATCGCCGAGACGGGCAGCATCGTCATCGTGAGCAACGAGGGCAACGCTCGCCTGGTCACCACGCTGCCGCCGGTCCACGTGGCGATCCTGGGCATAGAGAAGGTGGTGGCGACGTTGGACGACGCCACCTCCATGTTGCGGGTGCTGTCCAAGAGCGGCACCGGGCAGCGGATGACCAGCTACGTCTCTTATATCACCGGCCCCAGCCGGACGGCCGACATCGAGTTGTCCCTGACCATCGGCGTGCACGGCCCCAAGGAAGTGCACATCGTGCTCCTGGACAACCGTCGCACCGAGATGCGAGAGCGCCCGGAGTTTCGCGACGCCCTGGACTGCATCCGCTGCGGGGCCTGCCTCAACGCCTGTCCTCCCTTCCAGGCCGTGGGAGGACACGTGTTCGGTCACCGCTACACCGGGCCCATCGGGCTGATACTCACCCACTTCCACCACGGCAGCGAGAACGCCGAGGGGCCGGTGAGCCTGTGCGTCCAGTGCAATGCGTGCGAGACCGTTTGCCCAGCCGGCATCGACCTTCCACGGATGATCCTGGACCTGCGCATGGAGTATAACGAAGGCGCGTCGCCGGGTCTGGTCAAAGGCAAGCTTCTGGACTTTTTGACCTATGAGGACGCCGGCGGGCCGCTGATGGGCGCCGCCCGGTTAGGCCAGCGGATCGTCCCGAAGGCGGCAACGCGGTTGCCGTTCTTGGGCCGGTTGCGCGGACTGCCGGCCTTGCCCGAGCGGAGCTTTCTGACGGCCAAAGGCCTGGGCTCGACGTTCGAGGCGTCGCCTAAGATTGCGACCGAGGCTGGCGGGACGACGGCCCTCTACTTCCCTGGCTGTCTGACCGACAATCTGTTTCCGGCCACCGGCGAGGCGGCCATCGCGGCGCTCACCGGTTGCGGCGTTCGAGTGGTCCTGCCCAGTGAGCAGGTCTGCTGCGGCCTGGCCCACATGAACGCCGGCGACCGAGGCAAGGCGATCGCCAACGCCAAGAGGACCATCGAGATGCTGGAGCGGACGCAAGCCGACCACGTCGTCAGCACGTCGGCAAGCTGCGTCGTCGCGATGGTGCAGGACTATCAGCACCTGTTGCGCGACGAGCCGGACTGGCAAGCGCGGGCCGAGACGCAGGCACGGCGCATCAAGGATTTCGCGACCTACATCGACCAGGTCGTCGGGCTGCCTTCCGGAGCGCTGGCCGGCGGCGACGCATCGACGGTCACCTACCACGACTCCTGCCAGTCCGCAAACTGCCTCAACCTTGGCCCGGAGCCCAGACGCCTGCTGCAGGATGGGCTGGGCTGTGAGCTCCGCGAGATGGAGGAGTCGTCGATGTGCTGTGGCTTCGGGGGCGCCTTCTCTCTCGAGTATCCGAAGGTGTCGCAACGTATCTTGCAACACAAGCTGGACCATATCGAGGCGACGGGCGCGTCGATGGTCGTGACCGACAACCCGGGCTGCATCATGCAGATCCGCGGCGGCCTGGAGCTCCGCGGGGCCGACGTCCGGGTGCTCCACCTGGCGGAGCTGCTGGCCGAGCGCTTCGACGCGATGGCAAGGAGCTGATCGATGCCGCACCCCCACCTTGCCTCCGCCGACTCCTCGGTGCTGGTCGTCGTCGACGTGCAGGAGCCCTTCGCCCAGGCGATGCCCGACCGGGCGGGCCTGGCGAAGCAGATCACCACCCTGGTCCGAGTCGCCAACGGCAGCGGACTTCCGGTGCTGGTGACCGAGCAATACCCCGAGAAGCTGGGGCCGACGGTCCCGGAAATCCGGGAGGTCCTGGAAGAGCTCGGATTGTACTCGCCGCTGGGCAAGATGACGTTCAGCTGCTGCGCCTCCGAGGATTTCGTTCAGCAGGTCTACGATTCGGGGCGGGACACGCTCATTGTGACCGGCATCGAGGCCCACGTCTGCGTGCAACAGACCGTGCTCGAGGCGATGAACCTGGGCTATAAGGTCCACGTCGTCAACGACGCCATCGCCAGCCGGAGGCCCGAGGACCTGGCCATCGCGCTGGAGAAGATGCGTCACGCCGGGGCGATCGTCTCGGGCGTCGAGATGATCGCCTACGAGCTCCTGGGCCGGGGCGGCACCCCCGAGTTCAAGGCTGCGCAGCAATATCTGAAGTGGTAGGCACGCTGCTGTCGTTGTCGATGGACCCGCCGAACGGCGACCCTTAGCAGGGTGCTGATAAACACCCCCTCCGACTCTGTCGAGAGTCTCGATTTATCGGACGATCCCCCTCAAGGGGGTTCACGGTACCCCTTGTGGGGATCGTTTCTTGAAGGGGGACACCCCCTTCGAGCCCCGCCCCTTCGGCTTCACTCAAGAAAGGCGCCGGGGCTTCGTCCCTCTGGACTCCCTGTTCAGCAACCTGTTGGCGTCGTGTTGCACAGCCGAGTGACCGAACGGGCGAAAGTTTACACGATCGTAACGTCGGCGAAACACCACCGAAACCTCGCGGCTTCTATCATGCAGCAGCGCATATTGTCTCGCATCCTGGTAAGGAGGGAGCCGCATGGATCTTGTGAATTCTGGCGATACGGCTTGGGTACTGGCATCGTCGGCGTTGGTCCTGCTGATGACCCCCGGGCTGGCGTTCTTCTATGGCGGGTTGGTCCGCTCGAAGAGCGTCGTGGGCGTCATCATGCACAGCTTCATGGCGATGGGAATCGTCGGCGTGGTCTGGGTCCTCTGGGGCTACAGCCTGGCCTTCGGCCCCGACTGGGGAAGTTTCATCGGCAAACTGGACTACGTCGGCCTGCGGAACGTTTCGGCGGTGGAAGCGGGTCCCTGGGCGGACACGATACCCCACATGACCTTCGTGATCTTCCAGGGGATGTTCGCCATCATTACGCCGGCGCTGATCACCGGCGCGTTCGTTGAACGCATGAAGTTCAGCGCCTACATCATTTTCACCATCGCCTGGGTGACGATCGTCTACGCGCCTATGGCCCACTGGGTGTGGGGCGGCGGCTGGCTCGGCGGCTTCGGAGTGATGGACTTCGCCGGCGGCGCCGTGGTCCACATGAACTCGGGCCTGGCGGCCCTGGCCGCGGCGATCATCGTCGGACGCCGGCTTCGCCACGGCCAGGAGCCGATGGACTCCCACAACGTGCCGTTCGTGATCCTGGGCGCCTCCCTCCTCTGGTTCGGATGGTTCGGCTTCAATGCCGGCAGCGCGCTCACGGCGGGCGGCTCGGCTTCACTCGCCTTCATGGTGACCAACACCGCCGCCGCCGCCGCCGCCCTGACCTGGGTGGGCCTGTCCTGGCACTTCTCCGGCAAGCCCAGCGCCGTCGGAGCCGCCGCGGGGGCGGTCGCCGGCCTGGTGGCCATTACGCCGGCGGCCGGTTTCGTTGGACCCATGCCCGCGATCGTCATCGGCATGGGCGCCGGCGCGTTCTGCTTCGGAGCGATGTTCCTGATCCGCCGCCTGCGGATCGACGACTCGCTGGACGTGTTCGCCGTCCACGGTATTGGCGGCACCTGGGGCGCCCTGGCCACCGGCATCTTCGTGGCCGTCGGCACCGCTGGGGCCTTCGACCTCGGGGACATCGACCGGTTGGAACAGGTCGGCAAGCAGATCGTGGGCATCGCCGTGACGTGGGGCTGGAGCTTCACGCTGACCGCGGCCATCCTTCTCGCCATCAAGTACACCATCGGCCTTCGAGTCGATGAGCCGATGGAGGAGCAGGGCCTGGACATCGGCATCCACGGCGACGAGGCCTATCCTGGAACGTTCCGATAGCGTAGTAGAATACGGCACGACGCATACGGGAGAGGGACCATGAACAAAGTCGAGGCGATCATACGGCCTGAGCGGGTGTCGCTGGTGGCGGAAGCCTTGGCGGAGGCCGGCTTCATCGGGCTCAACGTGGCCCATGTGACCGGGCGGGGAGTCCAGAAGGGGATCCAGCACGTCGGCCGGGGCGGGATGACCGTTACGGTAGACATGCTGCCCAAGACCAAACTCGAGGTGGTGTGCAAAGATACCGACGTCGACAAAGTCATCGAGATCATCATCGAGAGCGCCCGAACCGGCGAGGTCGGCGACGGCAAGATCTTCGTGACGCCGGTGACGCAGACCGTTCGCGTGCGCACCGGCGAGCGGGGCGACGCGGCCTTGTAACACGCCCGGGGATAACGCGGCGAGCATGGAGTAGGGGCGACCGGTGCCGACTCTGGTCGAGCATCCTCCTGAAAGGGACCGGTCGCCCCTACGTTTATTTGCGACCCACGGTCTCGAGGCAGGGCGTCGCGGTCTGATTCGCCGATCTTCTCGATGCGCACGGCGCACACCGTGTACTCAGGGATCTTCGACGTGGGGTCCAGGGCGTTGTTGGTGAAGAAGTTTGCCGCGTGCTCGGCCAGCTTGACGAAGGGGACGGAAAGAACCCCCTCCTTGACCATCTCGGAAATCTGCGCCCGGCCCTCGAGGTCACCCCGGCGGGAGCCGACCCTCGCCCACTCGCTAAAACGGCTTGAAGACCATCAGCACGATGATATAGGCCACAATGGCGTGCAGGAGAGGCGTCGCGATCCGGGGCGCGGGCGACGAGAGCAGCGCCTGGAGCTCGGGAGACTTGGCCCCCTGCTGCGCATCCCGCTCGGCCAGGCGCAGGACTCTCCGCGAATGGCCGAAGGTCACGGCCAGCGCCAGGGCGACGCTGACGATGATGGCCCCGTAGGCGGCGTTGAGCCATCCGGTGTCAGTCAGCGGCAGCTCCAGTTGCCATGCCGTCAGCGCGCCGAAGATTCCGGTCAGCACCAGCGGTAGGTTGACCAGGTACACCCACGAGTGGTGGACCATGCCTACCAACGATCGGACAGTATGGATGTTGGACTCGTTCCGAGCGTTCCGCTCCGCCAACATCGCCACGATAGTGCCGGAGAAGAAGATGAGGACGAAAACGATATGGAAGAACTCGTAGTACTCCGAAGCCATGTTTCGATTTTCCCACGCGCCACCCGGTTGGTTTTTCTGGGGTACACACCCAGACCCCTTTTGGAGCCCCGGTTCAGTGGGCGCTGAACCTCCTGATCGAAAAAGGTGCGACTGACCGCCGGATGCGTCCGTTTAGTTCATGTGGTAGAGCTCGGCGACGTTGTCGCAGATCAGCCGTCGCACCTCGTCTTGCGGCACCCCGGCGAACTGCTCGGCGATGAGCTTGCGGGAGTTGGGCCAGCTGCTGTCGGCGTGAGGGTAGTCGGACGACCACATGATGTTGTTCAAGCCGATCAGGTGCCGGAGCGGCGCCGCGCCCGCATCGCGAATGAACGTCATGGAGATGTGGTCGCGGAAGAACCGGCTGGGCAGGGTGTCGGATTTGATCCCCGTGCCGGCCCAGAAGCGGTGCCGGTTATAGGAGTGGTCCATGCGCTCCATGAGATTTGGCGCCCAGCTGACGTCGTTCTCCACCGAGACGATCTTGAGGTTGGGGAAACGCTCGAAGACGCCGGAGAAGATCATGGCGGCGAGGGACTGCTGGATCTGGAACGTGGCGACGCTGTAGGTGACGCACCAGTCGGTGACCTCGACGGCGCGCACCGGCGAAGCGAAGGTGTGGAGACTCACGGGCATGTCGGCCTCTTGGGCCGCGGCCCAGAACGGGTCGTAGTACGACGGGTCGCTGAACGGCCGGTCGGGCTTGGGCGCCGCCGGGATCATTACGCCCCGCAGGCCCTTGCCCGCGGCTCGATGAACTTCCTGGGCAGCGGCGGCGATATTCTCGGTGTTGACCACCGCCACGCCCCGGTAGTGTTCTGGATGGGTGGCGCAAAACTCGACGAGCCAGTCGTTGTAGGCGCGGAACAGGGCCATCATCAGGTCGTCGTCGGGCGCGTGGTAGAGAGACATGCCCACGGTGGGATAGATGACCTCGGCGTCGATGCCATCCTGTGCCTGGTCTTTGAGTCGCGCGTCGGGGTCCCATGCGCCCTGCCGCGCCGTCTCGTAGGTGCCGCGCTGCTTGACCTCCTCGGCTTTTTTCCCGGCCGAGGCGCCCATGCCCGGCGAGCTGGCCAGCCCCCAGTCGGCG
>JACZVV010000001.1 GCA_022572465.1 Chloroflexota bacterium | reverse complement strand
CAACACGAACACCGCGACCGCGATCGCCCCCCAGGCCGCTGCCGTTAATCCCCTGGTGCGGTTGGTCTCACCGAGACTCGGTCCGATCGTGTTCTCGCGAAGCGGCGTATCCTTCAATCGTGCCGGCAGCGACCCCGCTTCAAAAACCCGCACCAGGTCCTGCACCTTCTCGACCGCACGCGCCGGGTCGAACGCCCTCATCTCGTGGTCGCGCCGCCGGGCGAACGTCAGCAGGTTGTCTACGATTCGCCCAGCACGCCGGGCTTCGCCGGAGATGGTTTCGATGTCCCGCCGCAGAAGGTCCTCCATCTGCTGGCGCAGAGCGAGCTGCGAGAAGCCCAGCACCGCGGTGAGCGGGTTGTTCAGCTCGTGTGCCACGCTGGACGTCATCTCGCCGATCGCCACAAGCCGGCTGCTCTCGAGTAGCTGTGCCTCCCTGATGCGCAGCTCCGTCATCTCGTCGATGGTGAGCAGCACGAGAGGCATCTCATCGCCGTCAGTCAGGCGGACCGCCGAGGCACGGAACGTGCGCGGCGAGTCCGGCGCACCCCTAATCGCCCCCGGTGTGCCTCCGATCGCCATCTCCTCGTCGATGCGTGCCGAACCGGATTCGGCAACGTCGGCGATCAGTGTTGCAAGGCCGTCGGGGTTGAAGTACTCGCTCAGCTGAGCGCCGTCGGCCAGGCCCGGGAACATCGCCAGGAAAGCGTCGTTGCAGCTCGAGATTCGGAGTTGGGGATCGACCACGGCCAGCGGGTGGTGAATGCTCGCGATGATGCGGTCGTTGAGCCTTCTAAGTCGAGCGACCTCCGATTCCAGCCGCGCGACATCGACGTCGGCGTCGGGATTCTTATGGGTCATCAGGGCCGGGCCTCGACGCGCCGAACGCGCCGCAGGGCGATTGCGTCTGGGTGGCGCCTCGGTTTTGGTCTTCGCGCTCATCTTTTCCTCTGCCGGCATGGGGTGAGAGCGGGCTAGATCGCCCGGAACTCCTCCAGCAGACGGTCTGCCTCCTCAGCGACCTGCTCCATCGTCAGCTCCTCCAGGAAGTCGTCCAGACTCCCGGCGAAGGGATCGACTTCCTCCTGTTCGTCCGTGAAGATGTCCATGAGGTCAGGCTCGGAATTAAGGTCGACGGCGTCGTCGCCGTCGCGACGTTTTCCGGTGACGCGGCCGTGGACCCACTGGGTGTCGCCGATGATGCCGGGGCGCCGGATCTGGACGTCGAGCTCCTTGACCCAGCCATCGTCGCCGGACCAGTCGGTGAGCAGATGGGAGCACCAGGCCGTCCGCATGCACCCGAAGTCGTAGGTATATGGGAAACCGCTCTGCTGGGCCAGCGACAGGTCCCAGTGGGCGCCCTCGATGTTGTCGGGCATGTTGAACTCGCGATTGATAAGGACCGAGTCGGGGTTGGCCTGGTGGAACTGGTGGGCCAGCCGGTTGGTCATGCAATACGCGGAGCCCCAGCCCAAGACGAAGCCGATGAGCTGGGTCAGGGTCAGCGGCCCCTTGACCAGCGGTGGCAGCTCGTCGCCCTGAGCCACGTCTTCCCAGTAGCGCGGGGCGGCTCCCCGCCGCCGGCCGGCCTCTTCCTCGTAGGCCCGTTGGATGGCCTCGATCTCGGCGTCTGAGTAGCGATAGGGCTTGATGTCGGCGTACTTGGCCTGCTCGCGGGCGGCGGCGCGTTCGTAGTTGAAGCGAACGGTCTGGTAGGTGGACAGGCGCCGGCCCTGGGCGTCGTGGTAGCGGACCTCCTCCACGGTCTCGAAGGCCGTCTTGCCGAACCGGCTGGGGCGCTCGCGGAGCGAGAGCAGGCTGAAGGTCGCGGTGACCCGGTCGCCAAGCCGCACCGGCTCGATGAACTGCCACCGGTCGCCGGCCCAAAGGCCGAACAGCCCTTTGATGGGCCCGCCATGGAATCCGTCGTCGGCCTGGCCGCCTTTGTTGGAGAAGACGGTGGGAAAGGTCGCGGGGGCGATGATGCCGCCGAACCGTGAAGCGCCGGCGTATTCAGCGTCCAGGAAGAGCGGGTTGTCGTCGCCGACGCCTTCAGCGTAGTGCCGGATGGCATCGATCGAGGCCTCGGTGAGCCAGCCGTGGGACTGGTATTCGACGCCGATGTGGCTCCGATAGTATTCCAGGAGCTCGGGCGTCGCGGCAGCGTTCTCCCAGTCGATGCTAGTCAGGGGTATCTCCATCGAGGGGGATTCGTTCGACGCGGGCGCCCGAGGCCTCGTCCAAAAGGACGAGATTGGCGCTGGCGAAGGTGCCGCCGGCCTCCGACGGGCAACCGGAGTAGAAGGCCGGCACGCCGTCGACGGAGCAGTCCAGGAACCGGTGCCAGTGTCCCAGGGCGAGATAGTCGCAGCCCAGAGCGGCGATCTCCGACTCGTGGATCAAGGACGACCGGTCGGAACGCTCTCCCTCGGGCACGTAGTGGGCATGGGCCAGCACCACGTTCCAATAGCTGGGATCGGGGGGCTCGTAGCCTTCCACGGGCCGGTGGCCGGGATGGTGGTCGACCAGGGCCTTGGACCAGATGGAGAGGCGGAGCTCGTCGAGGGTCAGACGGGAGCCCTCGGGGTCGTCCATGAAATAGATGTGGCCGCCGGCCTCGGCGAAGGGGACCCGCTGGTAGACCGAGGTCTGGTCGAGGCAGTCGTGATTGCCCGAGGTGACGATGGTGGGGATGGTGAGCCGAGCGAGCTGCTCCAGCGCGTCGAGGATCTGCGGGGCCTTCACGCGCGAGCTGTCGAACAGATCGCCCACGATGAGCAGGGCATCGACGCGCTGGGCCAGGGCGGCGTCCACCACCGCCATGAGACCGGCCAAGCGGCTTGCGGGATCGTAGTCGTCGCCTATGTGAACGTCGGAGGTGTGGAGGAGGCGTACCGGGGGTCGGTCAACGCTCAACGTGCAGTCGCTGCCTTTCCAGGTGGGGTAAAACCCATACTAACCAGAAGCAAGCGAAGCTGTCAACGACGGCATGCGCGCGGGCGCTCTGTCCGAACGCCCTTCCAGCGGCCGCCGGGATGGTGTACCATACGCCCGCTTATCGCGGAGGCGGCATCCTCCGCTGACCGAAAGGAGGCAACATGGCGATCACCACAAGGACTGAAGACGTATCGGGCGACGGTGCGGTCATGGAGATCTACGTCGCCGAGCCCCAGGGGGCCGGCCCGCACCCCGTCGTTATCGTGTTCATGGAGGCTTTCGGCGTCAACGGGCACATCAAAAAGGTGGCCAATGGGTACGCCGAGGAGGGGTACCTGGCCATCTCGCCGGACATGTACTACCGGACGGTGAAAGGCATCCAAATCGGCTACGACGAGATCCCCAAGATCATGCCGCTGATGCAAGGCATGCACGACGTGCAGACCAGCGCCGACATTCGGATCGCCATCGACTTCGCCAAGGGGTTGAGCAACGCGCGGGCCGATCGCATCGGGTGCGTGGGCTACTGCATGGGCGGGACGCTGTCGTGGCTGGCGGCCTGTTTGAACCGGGATATCAAGGCGGCTTCGGTGTACTACGCCGGCGGTCTCATCTCGAGGCAGACGTCGGAGAAGCGGCCGCTTTCGCCGCATGACTACGCACCGCTGCTGACGGCGCCGGTGCTGGGCAATTTTGGCGAGGACGATCAGAACCCGCCTCCGGCGGACGTCAAAGAGGTCGACGCTCAGTTGACCAAGCTGGGCAAGGTGCACGACTTCAAGAGCTACCCGGGAGCGGGCCACGGGTTCAACTGCGAGGAACGGGCCAGCTATCACAAGGCCTCGGCCGACGACGCTTTGAAGCGGACGCTGGCCTGGTTCGAGAAGTATCTCAAGAACTGAGATGAGGTGACGCCATGGCGGGACCGCTGGACGGCGTCCGGATCGTCGACCTGTCGTTTGGCATCGCCGGCCCCTTGGCCACCATGACCCTGTGTGACCAGGGGGCCGAGGTGATCAAGGTCGAGCCGCCCGGGGGCGACCCGCACCGCTCCTACGGCGGCTACACGGTGTGGAACCGGGGTAAGAAGAGCGTCGTTCTGGACTTGAAAGACGCCGCCGCGAAGGACCGTTTTCTCGAGCTCTTGCGCACCGCCGACGCCCTGGTGGAGAGCTTCTCGCCCGGCGTCATGGCCCGCCTGGGCCTGGACTACGACAGCGTCAAAGGCGACAACCCGGAGCTGGTCTACTGCTCGATCACCGGCTACGGGCGGAACAACCGGAGCGAGGGCCGGCCCGGCATCGATGGCCTGGTCCAGGCCCGCTCGGGACAGCAGTACGAGCAGGCCGGCTGGCGCGATGGGCCCATCTTTCTCTTTATGCCCATGCCCAGCCTGGCCACGTCGTATCTCGCCGCCACCGGCGTTGCCACGGCTCTCTACGTCCGTGAGCTGACCGGGCGGGGCCAGTGGGTCGAGACGTCGCTGTATCAAGGGGTGCTGGCCTTCACGACCCAGCTTTGGCAATGGGCGGAGAGGATGGACGGCTGGTTCAGCATCCCCAAGCAAGCCCAGCCGACGATCTACGAATGCGCCGACGGGCGTTGGGTGCACTCGATGCACATGGCCGGGGGACGTGGCCGGGACCGCTCGGCGCTGTGGCGCATTCTGGATATCGAGCCGGTGGAGAACCCCTGGCAGGCGGGTCCGGAGATCGATAAGATTCTGCGCGACGCCTTCAAGCGTATTCCTCGCCAGGAGCTCTTGGACCAGTTCTGGGCCAACGATATTCCCATTCAGGCCATCCGGCCCGCAGCCGATGCGCTGACCGATCCGCAGGTGATCCACAACGGGATGGTGGTCGACGTGCACGATCCGGTGGTGGGCCCCACGAAGCAGGCGGGACTGACGTTCCGTCTGCACGCCACGCCGGGGAAGGTCCAGGGACCGGCGCCCCATCTGGGGCAGCACACCGACGAGGTGCTCGGCTCGCTGGATGGCGCGGCGTCCCGCAGGCCGCGACGCGGTGGCGGCCGTGGCGTCGAGCACGCCCTGGCGGGCGTACGAGTCTTGGACTTCGGGAACTTCCTGGCGGGGCCCTTCGGCCCGATGATCCTGAGCGATCTTGGCGCCGACGTGATCAAGCTGGAGTCCACCGAAGGCGACCAGATGCGGATGAACGGCATGCCCTTCCACGGATGTCAGCGGGGCAAGCGGGACATCGCCGTCAATCTGAAGGAGCCAGAAGGGCGCGAGATCGCCCACCGCCTGATGCGCCAGGCCGACGTGATTCACCACAACTTCCGGCCAGGCGTGGCGGAGCGGCTGGGGATCGACTACCAGACGGCCCGGAATCTCAACGCCGCCGTGATCTATTGCCACACACCGGCCTATGGCATCACCGGACCGATGTCGTCGTGGCCAGGTTTCGACCAGCTTTTCCAGGCGATGTGCGGTTGCGAGCACGAGTCGGGCGGCGAGGGCAACCCACCGGTGTGGTACCGCTTCGGCATGTGCGATACGGGCAATGCCTTTCAATCGGTCATCGGCGTCCTGCTGGCGCTCTACTACCGCGAGAAGACGGGCAAGGGCCAGTTCGTGGATACGAGCCTGCTGAACTGTGGCGTCTACTACAACTCGGACGTGTACATTGGGCCCGATGGGCCGTTCCAGCGGCCGCGGTTGAACGCCTCCCAGACGGGCCTGGGTCCGCTGTATCGCTTGTACCAGACGAGCGACGGCTGGATCGCCATCGCGTGCTTCAACCAGGAGCATTGGCAGGCCCTATGCCGCGCCATCGGCAAGGACGAGCTGGCGGGCGATGAACGGTTCGCAACCGCCGAGGCCCGAGGCGGCCACGCCAAGCAGCTGACGAGCGTGTTGGAAGCGGCGTTCGCCGGCAGGACGGCCCAGGCGTGGTTCGACGCGCTGGATTCCGCCGGCGTGCCCTGTGAGATCTCCGACCCGGATGCCGGCCAGGACTGGTTCACCGACGCCGACAACGTCAAGAACGGCCTGGTCGTGGAGTATGAGCATCCCGAGTATGGCAAGATGCGCCAGTTCGGCCATCTGGTCCACTTCTCGGAGACGCCGGGTCGAATCTTCGGCCCGCCGCCGCTGCTGGGCCAGCACACCCAGAGGATCATGGACGAGCTGGGGTATGCCGGCGAGGAGACGGAGCGGCTGAAGCGGGCCGGCGTGATCACCTGGCCTGGATAGAAGCGGACGTCACCTCCGCATCTGCAGCATAGGAGCCGAGCCGATGGACGCATCCAGCCCAATGTTGAAGGACAAGGTCGCCATCGTCACCGGCGGCGGTGACGGCATCGGCAAGGGCATCGCCCTGACCTTTGCCAGGTTCGGCGCCGACGTGGTCATCGCGGACCGCAATCAGATCGCCGGTGAGCAGGTGGCCGAGGAGGTCCGCGCGGTGGGGCGAAGGGGCGAGGCGATGACGACGGACATTCGCGACTTCGAGCAGGTGAAGGCGATGGTGGCGCGCACCGTCGACGAGCTGGGAGGCGTGGACATCCTGGTGAACAACGCCGGCGGCACGCGGCACATGGCCTTTCTGGATATGGGAGAGGCCGGCTGGCGGAAGCACATCGACCTGAATCTGATGGGTCTGTTCAACTGCACCGATGCCGCGGTCCGGGCGATGATCGACGGCAAGCGCCAGGGCTCCATCGTCAACATCTCGAGCATCGAGGGCCTGCGGGCCGCGCCGATGTACTCGGTCTACGCCGCCTGCAAGGCCGGGATGCTCAACTTCACGCGATCGATGGCCCTGGAGCTGGCGGACCACGGCATTCGCGTCAACGCCATCGCGCCCGACTTCATCGGCACGCCCCACACGATGCCGTCGATGACCCCCGAGCGCATCCAAGGCGTGTTGCGCGGCATTCCCCTGGGGCGCATCGGCTCCGTGGAGGACGTGGCGGGCGCCTGCGTCTACCTGTGCTCTGATCTAGGGGCGTGGACCACCGGCATCACCATCAGCGTCGACGGCGGGACCTGGGCCAGCAGCGGTTGGACCCGCGACGACAAGGGCGATTGGTCGTTGTTCCAGTAACCGCGGTGCGCGACATCTTCAGGCGACGTTGGGCCGACCGGCGAGGGCTAAAAAGCACCGGGGAGACCTCAAGGGCGAGAGAGGTCTCCCCGGCTGTACGGGAAATGCCGCGGGAGTAATCGGTTAGTAGAAGTCTCGGTCCACAAAGACCCAGACGCCGCCGCTGGAATCGAGTCCCCACAGGAGAAATGATAGGGGGGCTGCGGTGGTGTTCTTCAGTTTGACGTAGACGTTCTCGCCTCGCTTGTTGACCCGGATTGTCGGAGACTCCTCGCCCGCATCGAGCGTGACCACTTCGTCGTCGTGCTTGGGCCGGTCTCTGAGATAGCTGCCGATGAAGGGGTTGACGGTCGAGCCGCTCTCGAAGGTGGCGCTGAAATCGAACCCGGCGATGCCTTCCTGGGTGAAGAGCATGGCTAATTCGACGGTGGACCCGTCGCCGCCGATGGGCGCTGCCTCCGGGAGCTCACCGGCTTGCCAGGCGCTGGTGGTCCCTGCCAACGAAGCCAGGGTGGGAAAGAAGCTGCCGGTGTCGCTGATAAAACGGTCGACCGATTGCTGGGCCGAGGTCAGGTCCACGGTCTGCGTCGTTGCCCTGCTGAACGAGGTGGTCCCCGTGACCGCGGGAAAGGTGATGGCGGAGAGCACCGATAGGATGCCCATGACGGTCATCATCTCGATGAGGGTGAAGCCTCGGCTTTCCTTCACCAGGGCCCGGATGCGCTTGAAGAATTTGGTCATCGCCGTTGTCTCCGAGTGATGTCGTGTCGCCGCGACGTTGACGGTTGTTGGATTCGCTCCCCGCGAGCGGTTGGAGAGCGGGCCGGTCCTTGTCCGCCGACATCACGACGATACCGTAGCGACGGGGCGTTGCCCCACGTGACCTGCACGCATTAGCCCGCAAGCACGTTTGTAAATGGTGGCGAGGGCGGAGGGGCCGCCCGCATGCGAGGCTATGGACGGGCCGGCGGCGTGGCCGGGCCCATCGCCGTCGCGCCGAGGTTGGCCAACCAGCAGGCGGCTATGGGCCCGGCCACGCAGGGGGATTTGGTGGAACGCCCCACGCGGGTTTGGTGGCGCGCTTGCGGCGAGGAGGCTGCGGCTTCAGAAAGTGGGTGAAAAGCGCCGATCGGCCATCGCGGAGTGGGGGGTGAGCCTCATAGGGGGATGCGGGATATTCCAGGGGGGATGCGGGATATGCCCACCGGCGGGTGCGGAGTGGCCCGCTATGCGACGACGACGAGGCTTGATAGCGTGGAGTGCAATGCATAGGCGTCCTGCTGGAGGACCCGGGATCCAATGGCAAGCACTCTCTCCCTGCCGAACGCAAAGATCTGGACGCTCCTGGCCGTGGACGACGAGCCGGACTTCCTGCACCTGACCCAGGAGCTGCTCGCCGGGCATCCACGGATTCGCGTTGCCAGTCTGGCCGCGTCCGGCGAGGAGGCCCTGGACCGCTTGCCGCGCCTGAATGCGAACGCGGTGCTGATGGACGTGAACATGCCGGGCCTGAGCGGCTTCGACGTTGCGCGACGGATAGCGCGGTCGTATCCGTGGCTTCGAGTCTTGCTGATGACCGCCGAGGGGGGCTCGAACCTCGAGAGCTCGGCGCGGGAGGTCGGCGCCATCGGGTGCTTGTTCAAGGCGGACTTGAGAGCGGAGCGGGTCCTCGATCTGCTGGACCAGCACTGGTCGGAGTCGAGGATCGCGCGCAGGGCCTGACAGCTCACCTGGCGCGGATCAGGCCGCAGAGCCGGACTTTTGAGCGTTGGCGTCGCTGCCAGCCGAGCCGCTCGAAGGAGGCGAGTCCGGGGCTTCGGCGGCGGACTCCACCACCCTCTCGTCGACGGCGGAGAGGGGCAGGGACACGCCGAGCTCGGTTCCCGAGCCCGGATCGCTGGCAATGTGCCAAACCCCGCCGACCTGGGCGACCCGCGCGGCGATGGTGGTCAGTCCCAAGCCGGGCCGCATGGTGGAGGTGTCGAAACCTCGTCCGTTGTCTTTCACGATCACGTAGAGCTGGTCTTCCGGTGTGACGGCAAGGGTGACGTCGATCGTATCGGCGTCGGCGTGGCGCCAGATGTTGTTCAGGCTCTCTTCGATCACCCGAAAGGCGATGAGGCGGACCTTCGCCGGGAGCCGGTTCGACGTCGGGGCGTCCAGTTTGGCCAGCTTCGGGTCGACCATGATCCTGATCTTGGCGCGGTCCTGGACCCGCGTCAACAGGGCACGCACCGCCTCGACCAGTCCGGCGCCGATGGCCTCCGGATGGAGGAGATGGCTCGCCTGACGCACCTCCTGCTCTCGAAGGCGATCGATGTCGTCGCGGGCGGCGGCGAGAATCGCGGCGGCTCGCTGGGGCTCGTTTTCGATGAGCTCCTGGCAGTCGGCCATTCGGTGCCAGATGATGAGCAGGCGGCTCTGAACGGGCCCGTGCAAAAGATCGGCGATCTCGCGGCGCATTCGCTCTTCACTCTCGGTTAGCGCCGCCCGGGACCGCTCCAACTCTCGGACCTGCTTCCGGAGGATTTCGTGTTGGGACCGGACCCGCGCCATCACGGTACGGTAGTGCTGGATCAGGAGGCCAGCGGTCATCGCGGACACGGACACGATGGCGATCTGCGCGGCCTGTTGGGCCGTGGAATCGGCGAGGGCCGCGAAGCCGGACCACCGGGCCAGCAGGTGCCAGGCGGCCCCCGCGGCCAGGCCAGCGGCGCCGAATCCAGCCAGGTTGCCCACTCGGGCCTTGCCTGAGGCCGTCAAGCCGCGGGACCGTTGGGGCGTCAGAGCCTTCACGAGAACCAGTCCCGCCAAACCGGCGGCCAGCGCGGCCACGTGGAGTACGAAGTTCTCGCCGATGCGGACGCCCGGGTTGCCCTGGACGGCGCCCAGGTGAAGGCCCAGCGCAACGGCCGCCCACAGAGCGATGACGAGTCCGATGCCGATAGGCGGCCCCAACGTGGTGGCCACGAACGACAGCCTGGCACGGCGCGAGCTTGATTCTTTCACCGTCTGTCTCCTCATCTCCGCCCCGTCAGCCCGTGGCCCGCGCCGGTCTGTCTTGATTTCGTGCGGGCCAGCGATCGTCGGCGTTCCTCCGCTTTCCGCCGGGACCGTAAGACGCACTTTCATTCGGTTTTGGCCAATGGTAAATAATTGTTTTGAATGCGTCTAAAACCAGTATTGCTGATGCGGCATTGCCGCGAATCGCCCTTTAGAGTGATTTGTGGGGTGAGATGGAGGGCTAGCCCGAAACGGCGAGGATGGATGGAGAGAGGCCGCCGATCGACGTTGGAAACCGCGGACTCGCCGGCGAGCCGAGGGCTATGCGAACCTGTCGACATGGTGTCGGACGGCGGCCATGTGCGTGTAATGACGCGGCTGCATAGCGTGGCTAGCCCGCGGAGTCTAGGGCGAGGATGCCGGCGGCCGATGGCGCGGAGAGGCACGGAGATGCAGCGCGCGGAGGGGCGAGCAACAGCGGGGCGAGGGACGGCGGAAGGCTACGGCGCTTTGGCCCCGCCGGAGCGGGACCGATGCCGGTCGTCGCTATCGAGCATGAGGGTCACGGGACCGTCGTTGTGGATTTCCACCAGCATGTGTTGCTGAAAGCGGCCGGTCTCGACGCGGAGACCGGTCTCCGCGGCCAGGCTCACGAGGCGTTCGAAGAGCCGCTGGGCCTCTTCGGGCCCGGCGGCGGCGGTGAAGCTGGGGCGCCTGCCCTTGCGGGTGTCGGCATGGAGAGTGAACTGGCTGACGAGCAGCAGGTCGGCGCCCACATCGAGAGCCGAGCGGTCGAACCGCCCTTCGTCATCGGGAAAGATGCGGAGATTGACCGTTTTTTCGACCAGGTACCGCGCGTCGGCTTCCGAATCGCCCCGGGCGATGCCGACCAACGCCACGATGCCGGGTCCGATCGCTCCAACGGGCTCATCGCCGACACGCACCGAGGCTCTGGACACCCGCTGGAGCAGCGCGCGCACAGCTGCGCCTCCCGGGGCTAGGAGTCGTCGCCGCCGTCTTTGGTGGCTGTCGACGAGGCGCTGGTCTCGGACTTCGCTTCGGTCGAGTCCTTGGACTTCTTGGCGCCGTCCGATTCCTTTGAGGAGTCGCTGGTGGACTCATCGCTGCCGGCATCGGAGCGGCCGTAGTCGGTGGTGTAGAAGCCGCTGCCCTTGTAGTGGACGGGCACCGCCAGAATAAGGCGGCGAGAATCGGATTCACAGGTGGGGCAGACGGCCCGAGGCTCGGAGTCGAAGCTCTGTCGCAACTCGAAGCGATGCTCGCTGGGGCATTCGTATTCGTATAGGGGCATGGGTTGTCCTTGACAAATGAATTAGCACTCAGTCCTGCCGAGTGCTAACATCCCCACTCTACCAACGGCTGAGGCCCGCTGTCAATAAGGGCATGCGTTCGCCGGCTCCGACGACCCGGGCGCCGCCGGCAAGACGCGGCCGGGTGAACCAATCACGCCCAGCGGTCAGCTGTGGCGCCCGGTGGGACGCGGTCAGCTGGTGGCGCCCGGTGGGACGCGGTCAGCTGGTGGCGCCCGGTGGGACCACGAGGCCGCTGGAGCGCATCGAGGCCCCTCTACCGGCGATCTTTTCCACCCGGCGAAGGTAATCGGAGAACCAGGTAAAAAACTCGGCCATGTCCGCGTGGACGTGGCAGAGGCGGTACTTGTTGGGGTCACGCACGATGCGGTCGCATCGCGGGTACTCACAGCGTGGCATGACGCGGCGCCTCCTTGACGCTAGATCGGCGGCCACGGATAGGGCCGCAGGACTCGGTCGGCGTATCGGTCCATGGGAATGGTCGGCCAGGTGAGCAGACAGGCGGCACGCTCATAAAGCGCCTCGACCTCGTCGCGCTGAAGGTTGGGCGTGACTTCGGCTCGCAGGGCCTCGTCGTTCAGCAGGCCGAGGACTCGCTCCTTGTGGAGCTCGGGCACGGGCTCGTCGCAAAGGTCCCACATCACGGTCCGCAGCTTCGGCTCGGCGGTGAAGGACAGGCCGTGGTCGATCGCCCAGATATGTCCCTGGGCGTCGAGCAAGACATGGCCCCCTTTGCGGTCGGCGTTGTTGATCAGGCAATCGAACACGGCCATTTGAATCATGGCGTCTTTGTGTTCGTCGGCCAGGTTGAAGAAGTGGCGTCCCTCTTCGGCGTCGACCATGAGCTGGACCGAGCCCACGCCGTGGGGACCGTCGCGAATCACCGTCGGGGGGACCTGGTTCCAGCCCAACACCTGGTTCACCCGATAGGCCAGATACTCTCGTTGGAACAGCGTGCCTGGGGGATAGTCCCACAGATGGGCCTCGCCTCGCTGGGGCTTGTAGATGGCCGAGCAGCTTGACGACCCGCCGCAGTCGATTTCGAGAAGAAAGTTCGAGTTCCAGCCGGTCCGAAAGGGCCGGTGTGCAATGATCCCGCCGTGCTGGAGGGCGGCGCAGATCTCGGAGGATGAAAGATGCGAGGCGCTCACCAGAATCGGTCTCCCAGATGTGGGCTCATTGTAACACCGGCCTCTCGGGGGGGCCACGGAGCGTGAGGACCGCCATCGCGGCAGGCTATGCCTGAGCGCCGCGACGTCGCGCGGTGAGCCACACGGCCAAGCCGCCGGCGACGAGGACGAGCATGACGATGCCCCAGAGGATTTCCCCCGAGAGGCCGGACGTGTTTCTCTCTCTGACGAGCAGGGACCCATCGACGGTTCCCAGCCCCAACGGGCTCTCGATCGCCGCCGTGAAGCTCCACGTCCCGGGTTCGTCGAGGGTCACCGGGACCTGGTAGAACTGGGGATTCGTGGGCAACCGCACCGCTTCGACCTCGCCGGCCAAGGTGCCGTCGGGCCGGGTCATGATGATCAAGACATCGACGTCGGTCGCGGGTTGCCCGTCGGCGGTGGTGACGACCTCCACGGTGATGCGGGAGCCCAGGCCGGCGAGGGGCGACGTCGGGTTGGCGAAGACGGTGATCTCGTACGGACCGCTGGCCCCCTTGGCGAGCTGGCCCTCGAACTGTTGTGCCGAAGCGGGCTGCGCCGTCGCCAACGATAGGGCCAAGGCGCACGCTGCCAGCGCCGGGACGATCCAGGCCCACGATGCACGCGCAGACGCGTCGCTGCCGTCGATCCGCTCGGCGGAGTGGAGATGGCGGCCCAAGAGATGGGGTCGTTCGCCGGGAGCGGGCGGTTCCATTGCAAAGATACATTGGGGCAACCGGATGCGCGTGTCAAACCGGCCGAGCGAGGGAGGCGGATGCTCGAATCAGGGTGGCGAGGAGAGAGACGGCGGTCAACGGAATCCGCCGGCGGCGGTGCTGGCCACGGGCCGGAGGCCGAGCTCGCGCAGCCGCCGCATCATCGCCGTGGGCGTGACGCCGAAGTCGCGGGCGAGAGCTTGGAGGGTGGACTGCCGCCGGTGGGACCGGCGGACCCAGTCGGCCGGCATCATGACGTTGGCCGCGAATATGTCGGCCTCGCGCTCCAGCTCGAGATCGGCCGTGCGGGGACTGGCCGGGTGAGGGCAGGCGAGGAGTCCGCTGGGAAGCCGAGGCCGATGGATGAGGTAATGCCCCACCTCGTGCCAGAACGAAAAATGCCGTCGTTCCGGGCTATGCCGCCGGTTGAGCCCGATGACCGGACCGTGGGGGCGCATCACCAGGACCCCCGACAGCTCCGGAGGCCAATCCAGGACCACGACGTCGATGGGAGCGTGGGCGAGCAACATCGCCGGGTTGGCCGGCGGCTGCATGAATCCAAGGCGGCGCCGCACGGCGGCGGCGACGCGTTGCGCGCGAGGAGGCACGAGGCGAGTGTATTCTTGAGGTGAGGGTGGCGCGCAAGGGCCCGATGGCACGTCCGGGCGCACGAAGACCGCCGCCGGAGACGCTCGTGGGCTACCGCCCGGTGAAGTGGGGCTCGCGTTTCTCCCGGAAAGCGGTCACGGCTTCCTTGAAATCGTCGGTGGCGAAGCAGGTGTACTGGGCGTGGGTCTCGTAGTCCATCGCGTCGGCGAGAGATTTGGTCATGCCGCGATGGACGGCCCGCTTGGTGAACTCGATAGCCACGGGCGGGCCTTTGGCGATGGCGTGGGCCAGCTCCAGCGTCGCTTCGCCCAAGCGCGAATGCTCGACCACGCGATTGTAGATGCCGAGGCTGAGGGCCTCCTGCGCTTCCAGCGGCTTCGCGGTGTAGAGCAACTCGACGGCCTTGGCGACGCCGACGATACGGGGCAGGAACCAGGTCGCGCCGGCGTCCGGGGCGAGGCCACGGGATACCCACGCCGGGACGAGGCGGGCCCGGTCCGACGCGATCCGCATCTCGCAGGCCAGCGCCAGGGAGACGCCGGCGCCGACCGCGAGGCCGTTCACCGAGGCGATCGTGGGCTTGGGAAACTCGTGGAGAGGGATCAAAAAGGCGCCCACAGGCTCGGTAGGTTTCTTGAGCTCGTGGGCCGATCCGCCTTCCATCTGCCGGTTAAGGCGGGCAACGTCGGCGCCGGAGCAAAAGGCCCGGCCGGCGCCGGTCACCACCAGGACGCGCACGTCGGTGTCGGTCCGGGCGCGCCGCATCGCGTCGATGAACTCCGGCTGCGTCTCTTCAAGCAGCGCGTTGAGCTTTTCCGGGCGATTCAAGGTGATGGTGGCTACACCGTCCGCCACGGCATAAAGAATATATTGGTAGGTCATCGGTCCTTCCCAATCGCGCCGACGCGCGGCCCGGGCCATCATAGGGCGGCCCCCATGGGGTGTCAACGAAGCAGCTACCCTGTTGCGCTTTTCGTAAGTCTTTGTTAGAATTCGGAACGGAGTTTGGGGGAAATGCCCCAATCCTTAGTTGACACCAAGTTTAGCGGCTCCTTATAATGGCCGCGTTTTACTTGTGATTGAGAGCGTGGTGAGGCGTGAAGTGGAACGTTGCACAGCTGCTGAGGTCTCCTACCGGGACTGATTGCCGGTATGCGTTCGACGACGAGGGCCGGCAGCTCGCTGGCCTTGCCAGCGGCATTACCGGCTCCGTGCGGCTGATTCGCACCAACAAAGGGATCCTGGCGCTGGCGCGCGGACAGGCGTCGGCGGCGTGTACGTGCAGCCGATGTCTCGATCGGTTCGAGTACCCCGCGCGGTTCGATATCGCCGAAGAGTTCTGGCCGTCTGTTGACGTGGAGGATGGTTCGCGCGTCGATGAAGCGAGCGACGCCGTCCTAACGATCGACGAACGGCACATTCTGGACCTGAGCAAGCTTGTCGCGCAGGATATCTTGGCGGACTTGCCGATGAAGCCTCTGTGTGCCGAGGACTGCCCCGGAATCTGCGCCACGTGCGGAGCCCAGCTGCGGTTCAGGCCATGCGAATGCCCGGCCGGTGGATCGGACTCGAGATGGGACAAGCTCGCCGGGATCCGGCTCGAGATCGGCGGCGCTCCGTAGTAAGGACCTGACCTGATGGCTCCCCTTCCGAAACGAAAACGCTCCAAAGCCAGCCACCGCAGTCACCGGGCCCATCTTGGGTTGCGGCCCTTGAACATCAGCCGCTGCCCGCAATGCGCAAGCCCCAAACTGCCGCACAGGGTCTGCACGGTTTGTGGCACCTACGCCGGAAGAGACGTTCTGCCGGTGAAAGAGACACCTGAGTAGAGACGACATCTTCGCAACGCAATCAAGGGCGACGGCCAGCTGTAAGGGGGGACTTATGAGCAGCGCAGCCACCCAAGAATCGACAAAGGTCGCGTATATCTTCCCGGGACAGGGCTCCCAGACCGTTGGAATGGGCCGGGACCTCTATGAGGAGTCGCCCACCGCGAGGCAGGTCTTCGACCAGGCCGATGAGATTCTCGGCTTCCCTTTGACCAAACTCTGCTTCTCCGGTTCGGAGGAAGAGCTGCGCGAGACGGTGAATGCGCAGCCGGCGATCTTGACGACCAGCATGGCGGCGCTGGCGGCCATGGCCGAGGCCCGGGGATACGAATCGCCGGAGACGCCACGGTTCGTCGCGGGCCACAGCCTGGGCGAGTACACCGCCCTGGTGGCTGCCGGCTCGCTGACGTTCGAGGACGCGCTGCGGCTGGTCCGGGAGCGGGGTCGGCTGATGCACGAGGCGGGCCAGGTCAGAGAGGGCGGCATGGCGGCGATTCTGGGTCTGGACCTGGCCCTGGTGGAGCAGCTCTGCCAGCAGACGGGCGCGGAGATCGCCAACATCAACACCGACGGCCAGATCGTCATCAGCGGCGCGAAGCAGGCCCTCGTCGAAGCCCTCGACCTTTCAAAGGCGATGGGCGCCAGGCGGGCAGTTCCCCTGGTGGTGAGCGGCGCCTTTCATTCCAGCCTCATGGCGCCCGCGGTGCCCGGCCTGGTGCGCGCTCTGGGCAGGGCTCAGTTCGCTTCGCCGGCCATCCCCGTGATCAGCAACGGCACCGGCGAGCCGCTCGCCGACCAGGCGGCGATTCACCAGGAGCTTCAGGCGCAGATTTGCCGCTGCGTCCAGTGGTCCAAGTCGATACAGTACATGACCGACAACGGTGTCCAGACGTTTCTGGAGATCGGACCGGGCAACGTTCTTACGGGGCTGGTCAAACGCATCGCCAAGGGCGCCCAGACCTTCAACATCGGCTCCATGGCCTCGGTTCGAGGCGCAAACAACTAAGCTCGGAGACGCAGGTGGCCTCGGACCTCGCGGGAAAGGTCGCTCTCGTCACCGGCAGCAGCCGCGGCATCGGGCGGTCTATTGCCGTCCGCCTGGCCACTGCGGGCGCCACGGTCGCCCTGAACGCCACCCGCGACGTGTCCGCCGCCGAGCAAGCGGTGCGAGCGGCAGGCGGGCGCTGCTCGACCCACGTCGCTGACATCCGCCGGCCGGAAGAGGCCGAGCGTCTGGTCGCCGAGGTGAACGCCGCCCACGGTTCGCTGGATATCTTGATCAACAACGCCGGCATCAACCGGGACACCCTTCTGCTGCGGATGTCGTCCGCGGAGTGGGACGACGTGCTGGCGACGAACCTCACCGGCGCGTTCCTTTGCACCAAGGCCGCGCTGAAGCCGATGCTCCGCAAAAGATGGGGCCGGATCGTCATGATGGGCAGCGTGGTGGGCCTCAAAGGCAACGCCGGTCAAGCCAACTACACAGCCTCCAAGGCCGGGCTGGTGGGCCTGGCCCGGAGCGTGGCGCTGGAGGTCGCGACGAGGAGCATTACGGTGAACGTGGTCGCCCCGGGCTTCATCGAGACTGAGATGACCGGCAGGCTCAACGACGCGCAGCGCGACCAGGTGCGGAGCCGGGTGCCGCTGGGGGCGTTCGGCACGCCGGAGGACGTGGCGGAAGCGGTGGCGTTTCTCGCCAGCGAAGAGGCGGGATATATAACCGGGCAGGTGTTGATGGTCGACGGCGGTTTGGCCATCGCGTAGGGAGACGATGCCAGGGACTCGCAGAAGAGGACGGATCGCCGCGTTGCAGGTGCTCTACGAGCTGGACTGCACCGCCCACGACTTTCCGGCGACGCTCCAGCGGACTCTGGAGGAGGGCAAGTTGCCGGAGGAGGCCAAGGCTTTGGCCGGGGAGCTTGTCGAGGGGGTCGTTCAGCACAAGGACGATATCGACGCGCTCATCCAAGAGCACGCGCCGGCCTGGCCCGTGGACCAGCTTTCGGTGGTCGGCCGCAACATTCTCCGTATTGCCATCTTCGAGATTGTGATGAATAATAAGACGCCGCCGAAAGCGGCGATAAACGAGGCGGTGGAGTTGGCGAAGGCGTTTGGAAGCGAAAGCTTGCATCGGTTCGTCAACGGCGTCCTCGGCGCGATTATGGCCACCGTCAAAACATAGCTTGAAAACCGGACGATCCGGAGGGCTCCATTGGCCACTGTCTACGAACGAATTAAGCAGGTCGTCGTCGATCAGCTCGGCGTCGAGAACGACCAGGTGACGCCGAACGCATCGTTTACCGAAGACCTGAATGCCGATTCGCTGGACCTCGTCGAACTCATCATGGCGTTCGAAGAGGAGTTCACCAACGATGACGTGAAAGTCGAGATTACTGACGAGGATGCCGAGAAGATTGTGACCGTCCAGGACGCCATCGATTTCATTCGAGACAAGGGAGTCGAAGACAGCTAGGCCGGCGGGCCGCCGCCTAGCTCGCTCTTGGCTTGCTGCCACAGCGACTCTTGCTCGTCCAGCGGCAGCTCCTCCAGGCCCCGGCCTTGCCTTCGGGCGGCTTGCTCCATGTGGCCGAACCGCTGCCGGAACCGCTCGTTACCCTTGCGCAGCGCCCCTTCGGAGTCGATGTTCAGCTTGCGGCCCACGTTGACCAGCGCCGCCAGGATGTCGCCGAGCTCGTGCTCCAGCTCTTCGGGCGAACGGGCCTGGCGAAACTCGTCCAGCTCCTCTCGGACCTTGTCCAGCACTCCGCCCATGTCGGGCCAATCGAACCCCATGCGGGCGGCGCGACCCTGGATCTCCTGGCTTGCCGCCAGCGCGGGCATCGATTTCGGGACACCTTCCAACACCGACTCTTGATCGTGTCCCTCGCTCTGCTTGAGCTTCTGCCAGATGGCCTCGACCTCCGCGGGGTGGGACGCCTGCGCGTCGCCGAAGACGTGGGGGTGCCGGCGGAGAAGCTTGGCGTTGATGTTGCGCAGGACATCGCGTATGGAGAACTGCCCATCGTCGCTGCCGATCTGGGCGTGCAGGCCGACCTGGAGCAGCACGTCGCCCAGCTCCTCGGCCAGCCGTGCCGTCGCGCCGGGACCGGCGTCGATGGCCTCCAGCGCTTCGTAGCACTCTTCCAGCAGGTACTTGCGCAGCGAGGCGTGGGTCTGCTCCCGGTCCCAAGGACAGCCGCCGGGCCCTCGGAGCCGCGCCACGATGGCCAGAAACGTATCGAAGCTCTCCAGGTCGTCGTATTCGGTCACGGCCGGCTCCCTTCCTCCGGGGCCTGTGGAAATCCCATTCTAACGGCGGGGCGTCCTCCTTGACAAGGAAATGAGGCCAATCGAAGATGTTGGAATGAGCGCGCTGAAATCCCGCTACGTTTCGGTGGTTGCCGTCGCCGTGCTGGTGCTGGCGGTACCGCTGTTCCTGATTACGACGAACCTTCGCATCGTGATCAACAGCGGGTGGCTGTACAGCTCGGGCTTCGACCGGCACGACGTCGTGCTGCTAACGGGCATCGAGAAGCCGGAGCTGATGCGCATCGCGCGGGAGATCAAGCACTATTTCAACTCGTCGGAGGAGCCGCTGGACGTGACGGCGGTGGTGGCGGGCCGGGAGCAGCCGCTGTTCAAGCAGCGGGAGGTGCTGCACATGGCCGACGTGAAGGGGCTTGTGCGGGGGCTGGGGCTCTGGCAGCAGGTCTCGTTCTACTACATGGCCGGCTTCTTCGTAGCGGGCCTGGCGCTGTGGGGCCGCCGGGGCATGATCGGCCGGCTGACCCAGGGGCTCATGTGGGGCAGCGCGCTGACGGGCGTGCTGTTCGTCGCGGCGGGCTTGGCCGCCCTGGTGGACTTCGAGACCGCGTTCGAGCAGTTCCACGTCATCGGCTTCTCCAACGATCTGTGGCAGCTGAACCCCGCTACCGACAACCTGATCCGCATCTTCCCCGAGGGCTTTTTCCTGGACGCGACGCTGATCCTGGCGGGCCTGACGCTGGGGCAGGCGGCCATCACCGGCGGCATCGCCGGCGCGTACCGGTGGCGCCGACGCCGTGTCGAGCGTGGCGAGGCGCGGTAGCGGCGTGGCGGCGTTGCGAGCCGAAGGGGACAGAGCGCTTGACGGCTCACACATGGGGCCTTGTTGCGGACGGAACGGGACGCGATCGACCGCGAACCGGCCCGAGCTAATTAATGTCCATTCAGGACTGTCGGTCGAGTTTATAACAGCCCGATTTACGACTGGAGAAACTTGTGGACAAGAGAGGAAAAGAGCGCGAATATTGATGATACAACCGGCAGAGACGATATCGTCAAGATGACGAAGACGGTCTACCAAAACCGGTCATGACGGTCATGCTTCGTCTTGCCTGCGGCGGCTCAGCATGACGTCTCAGCTAAGGTTTCAACTTCAAGGGGCATTTTATTGGACGCTCTTAAGATCGAGCACTGGCAAAAGGATCGTGGAAATGGCATGAACAACGAGTAATCGCCAGCCAAACGGGTGTCAGTAACATAACGGCGAAAGAGGGAGGCTAGCCGGACGCCACACCGAAGAGGGGCCACGTACCGGGGTACGGAGAGGGCTTGCGATATCAGGAAGCGAGACCAGTGGGTGTCGAAGCGTATCGACGCGACGAGAACGCGAAGCGGCCAGCGAAAATGAAGAGGCCGGGGCTGCTCGATAGAGCGATGGCCGATCTGCCGCGGCGCGTGCGGCCCCGCCGCGACGAATAGCCGGGTTTTAACTGGCTAAAGAAGGACGGCGGTGGTGCGCACCGATTGGCCGGCTAGTGACAGGCGCAGCCGCCGGGGTTGCAGCAGCCGCCGGCGCCGCCGCCTTGGAACGCCGAGGGCGCGATGCCGCCCTCTTGGGCTACGCCGACGGTGGCGAAGGTGGAAAGGACTTTCTTGGCCTCGTGGCCCTCGGCGCACATCTCGGCCACCGGGGCCTGGCCCATGGGCCGCAGGACCTCGAAGGTGTCCCGGCACGTGGAGCAGTGGTACTCGTACAGCGGCATGCGACGCCTCCTGGTGCGATTGTATCGGCGGTGAGGCCGGTCGGTCAAGCTGGCGTACCGGTAGGCCTCACCCCCTGGCCCCCTCTCCATGGCCATGGAGAGGGGGAGGACCGCCGGCAAGTTCCGTGCGCGTCCTGCACCGCGCGTGCCCGTCCTGCACCGAAAATTCAGGACGGCGAGGGGAAGATGACCAAAGGCTGGAACGGGTGAGACTTGGATCAGGCGCGACCAGGCTCCTTGAAGGGCGCCGAGGTGAGTGCTATAGTGGCGTCGAGGGAGGGATCGCATAGCCTGGTCTAGTGCGGCCGCCTGCTAAGCGGTTAAGGGGTGAATAACCTCTTCATGGGTTCAAATCCCATTCCCTCCGCCAGCGTTTTCAACGAAGGAGTTGCCTTAACGGGGGCTTTTTGTACTCAAAACCGGGTCATAACTTGTGAAATAATTCGCAAATGAAAACCTATCACATCTGGACCATCGGCTGTCAGATGAACGTGGCCGATTCGGAGCGGCTGGGCGCGGCTCTGGAGCGCCTCGAATGCTCTCCCACCGACGTTATGGAAGAGGCCGACATCATCGTCCTCAACAGCTGCGTCGTGCGCCAGGGCGCGGAAGACAAGGTCGCCGGGCGGCTGGGCTCGCTGAAGTCCGTGAAGCGGCAACGTCCCGAAACCATCGTGGCCCTCATGGGGTGCATGGTGGGGCCCAACACCGACGAGCTCCGCGCCCGCTTCCCCCATACCGACGTGTTCATGCGCCCGCAGGAGTACGGCGACCTGATTCGTCTCGTCGAGGCGCGGCAGGGCGTCTGCATCGACAGCTCGCTGCCCCTGATCCCCAGCCGGCCCTCGGTGGCGACCTTCGTGCCGATCATCCACGGCTGCGACAAGTTCTGCACCTTCTGCATCATCCCCTACCGCCGGGGCCGCGAGCGGAGCCGCCCCATCGCCGAGCTGGTGACGGAGGTGGAGATGCTCGCCCGGCGCGGCGTCAAAGAGGTGACGCTTCTGGGGCAGAACGTCGACTCCTACGGCCACGACCTGCCGGACCAGCCTGATCTCGCCGACCTGCTGGAGGCGGTCGACGGCGTTCAGGCCATCCAGCGGGTCCGCTTCCTGACCTCCCACCCCAACGACATGAGCCCAAGAATCGTCGACGCGGTTGCCCGCCTGGACAAGGTCTGCGAGTTCATCAACCTGCCGGTCCAGGCCGGAGACGACGACGTGCTGGCGGCGATGCGCCGGGGCTACACCCGCGAGCAGTACCTTGCGCTGGTCGACCGCATCCGCGTCGCGATGCCCGGCGTGGGTCTCACCACCGACGTCATCGTCGGCTTCCCCGGCGAGACCCGGAGCCAGTTCCAGCAGACGATGGACCTGGTGCGGCGCGTGCGATTCGATAAGGTGCACATGGCGATGTACTCACCCCGGCCGGGGACGATCGCGTGGCGGCGGCAAGCCGACGACGTGTCCCAAAAGGAGAAGAAGGAGCGCCACGCGGCCCTGGAGGCGATGCAGACGGAGATCGCCCGGGAGATCAACGCGGCGCTTGTGGGGACGACCCACGAAGTGCTGATCGAAGGCGAGAAGGACGGGCGCTGGCACGGACGCACCCGGCCCAACAAGCTGGTCTATGTGGACGGAGGCCAACGATTTCACGGAGAGACGGTGCAAGTCGAGATCACCGAGGCGTCGCCCTACTCCCTTCGGGGGAGAGCGCTTCGGGCGGCCGCCACGGCGATCCCCGTGGCGATCTAGAAACATAGGTGAACCATGACGACGACTACGATGGCGCCGGAGAAGCTTACGCCAGGGAAAGGGTGCGATGCCGACCGGTCGCTGGCCGACCTGCTGATTCGAACGGAGATGGGCACCAAGAGCCAGGTCAGCCACCTGCCCAAGCGGTACATGGGCCTGGAGGCCACGGAGCTGGACGAGCGAATCGAAGCCGCGAGAAAGACACTGGGGGACCGGCTGGTGATCCTGGGCCACCACTACCAGCGGGACGAGATCATCCAGTATGCCGACCTGCGCGGCGACTCGTTCAAGCTGGCTAAGGCCGCGGCGGCGCGGCCCGAGGCGGAGTTCATCGTTTTCTGCGGCGTCCACTTCATGGCTGAAAGCACCGACATCCTGAGCGCCGAGCACCAGACGACGATTCTGCCCAACATGTCCGCGGGCTGCTCCATGGCCGACATGGCTTCCACGGAGGACGTTCTCCAGTGCTGGGACGACCTGCAGGGCGTCGAGGGCGTCGCCGGGAAGGTGATGCCGGCGACCTACATGAACTCGACGGCGGCCCTCAAGGCGTTCTGCGGCATCAACGGCGGGCTGGTCTGCACCTCCTCCAACGCCCAGGCAGTGATCCGGTGGGCCCTGGACCGACGGGAGAAGGTCCTCTTCTTCCCGGACCAGCACCTGGGACGGAACACCGCCCGCAAGATGGGGTACTCGGTGGACGACACGTTGGTCTGGGACCCGTTCCAGCCTCTGGGCGGCAACAGCGAGGACGACCTGCGCCGGGCCACGTTCATCCTTTGGAAAGGGCACTGCTCGGTGCACAAACGGTTCACCGTCGAGCAGGTGCGGCAGGCAAGAGAACGGCACCCCGGCATCAACGTCATGGTCCACCCCGAGTGCACCATGGAGGTGGTCGACGAGGCGGACTACGACGGGTCGACCGAGCAGATCATCAAGTCGGTATCCGAGGCGCCGCCGGGCAGCAAATGGGCCATCGGCACCGAGATCAATCTGGTCAACCGGCTGGCCCACGAGCATCCCGACAAGCTGGTCTACTGCCTGGACCCCGTCATCTGCCCTTGCGCCACGATGTATCGCATCCACCCGGCGTACCTGGCCTGGGTGCTGGAGGGGCTGGTCGAGGGCAACGTGGTGAACCAGATTAAAGTCGACGACGAGGTGGCGCACTGGGCGCGGGTGGCGCTGGAGCGCATGCTGGCGACGACCTGACGGCCTCCGATTCGGCCTTGGCATGCGCACCTTCGATTACATCATCGTCGGCTCCGGCATCGCCGGTCTGTACACAGCGCTCTTGGCCCGGGACGCCGGGTCGGTTCTGATCCTGACCAAGGGTAGTCTCGAAGAGTGCAACACTCAGTACGCCCAAGGCGGGATCGCCGCCGCCATTGGGGCCGACGATAGCCCCGAGCTGCACCTTCGCGACACCGTCTCCGCCGGCGCGGGCCTGGTCGACCTGGACAGCGTTCGCATCATGACCGAGGAGGGCGCCGATCGCGTCGGGGACCTGATCCGCTATGGCGTGGCCTTCGACACGATTCATGGCGAGGTCGCCCTGGCCCGAGAGGGCGCCCACAGCGTGCCCCGCATCCTTCACGCCGGCGGCGACGCCACCGGGAGGCACATCGAGCTCTCGCTGAGCGACCTGGCGCGGCATGCCGGGTTCAGCATCCGCGAGTACAGCCTGCTGGCCGATGTCGAGGTTGCCGACGGCGTGCTTCAGGGTGCGACGGTGTTCGACAGCCGGGCGGGGACGGTGGAACGGCTGGAGTGCCGGCGGCTGGTCCTGGCGACCGGCGGCGCGGGCCGGCTGTTTCAGATCACGACCAACGCGGAGGTCGTCACCGGAGACGGCGTGGCCGTGGCCTTTCGAGCGGGCGCCGAGGTGATGGACATGGAGTTCTTCCAGTTCCATCCCACGGCCCTGCGCATGCCGGGCGCGCCGCCGTTCCTGATCTCCGAAGCGGTGCGCGGCGAGGGCGGCATCCTCCGGAACGAGGCCGGCCGGGCGTTCATGGCCGACTATGCGCCGGAGCGAGAGCTGGCGGCTCGCGACGTGGTGGCCCGGGCCATCGTCGCCGAGATGCGCAAGACCGGCGCCCCCCACGTGTTCCTGGATGTCCGCCACCTGCCCGCCCGGACGGTGCAGGGCCGCTTTCCCCAGATCTATCAGTTCTGCATGGGCCAGGGCCTGGACATCACGCGCGCCCTGATTCCTGTCGCCCCGGCGGCCCACTACATGATGGGCGGCGTGAAGATCAACGCCTGGGGCGAGACGAACATCGAGGGGCTGCTGGCCTGTGGGGAGACGGCCTGCACCGGCGCCCACGGCGCCAACCGGCTGGCCAGCAACTCGCTGCTGGAGACGATGGTCTTCGCCAAGCGGCTGGTGGACCGGGCGCGTAACGGAGGGACCAAACGGGAAGACGGCCCATCGGAGCCCGGCGGACGGATCGAAGAGGCACACTCGCTGCCGAGGCGGGAGGCCGCGGGCCAGACCTATCCAGGCACCGGCCTGGCCGCGTTGCAACGCCTGATGTGGGACCACGTGGGCATCGAGCGCACCCGTGAGGGGCTGACCTTCGCGGCGGACACGCTGGCTTCGTGGGAGCGGCGCCTGCCCGAGGCGGCGGACCGGGCGTCCAACGACCTGCGCAACGCGGTGCTGACGGGGCGGCTCATCGCCGAAGCGGCGCTGCTACGCGAGGAGAGTCGCGGCGCCCACTACCGGACCGACTTCCCCGAGAGCTCAGCGGCGTGGCTTAAGCACCTGGTTTTCGTGCGCCCTTGACGTTTTTGGTGACGGTCGGGAGGGGCTTCCCGATTGGATGATCGGGACGTCCATACGTGTGCTACACTACGCTGAAACTTTTTGCTGGGAGGCACAGCTCAAATGGGGAAGACGTATCAGTCTATTGTCGTGAATGGGCCTGTCGACAAGGTCTGGGCCGCTTTGAGCGATTTTCATGACATGTCCTGGGCCCCCAACGTCGTTACGAAACTCACTATCGTGGGCGACAAAAAAGGCGATCAGGCGGGCGCCCGCCGGCTGCTCAACGACGTGTTCCACGAGACGCTGTTGGGCGTGAGCGACGTCGAACGCACGGTCAGGTACAGCATCGACGACGGCCCTTCGCCGATATCGAAAGACGACGTGAAGGGGTACGTGGGCATGGTTCGAGTCTCCCCAGTCACCGAGGGCGACACGACGTTCTTGGAGTGGTCGTCCAACTGGGAGGCCAAAGGCGACGGGGCGGTGGAGTTCTGCCACGGCATCTACGTGGCCCTCTTGAACGACCTGAAGAAGACCTTTGCGTAGCGGGCCTGCCCCCGTGACGCCTTGCACGCCAGGCGGTAGGGTCGGGTCTAAAACCCGCCCCTAAAACGGCGCACAAAAGAACCACGGTCCCATGCGCGTGATTCGGCATCACAGCCATTGAGTCCAATTCCGCGTGGGGATGATGACGTGGCAGGCCGTTCCAACGATCCCGGACCACTCGTCCCGCATCATTCAACCATATTCGGCCGGCGCGGATGCCTCCGAAAAGACACTCCTGTTGGCGGGTGCAGACGGTCACGATGATGGACGGAAGTAGCGCAATCGCATCCCTTGAGCCGGATAGAGCGCCGATGGCGGGGTTCGGGCCGGTGGTTGTCCCGCATACCCCATCTCTCGCCTACCGGCGCAGGATGAGGCTGGCGTAGGTCGAGCCGGCGTAGCCGCCGACCATGCCGATCTCAGCATCGCGGACCTGTGCCGCGCCCGCGGTGCCTCGGAGCTGACGCACCGACTCGCAGACGTGGTTCATCCCCTGCATGTAGGACTGCGACAGCATGCCGCCGTGGGTGTTCACCGGCAGCTGACCGCCGACCTCGATCCGGCCGTTCTCCACGAACGGGCCGCCCTCGCCCTTCTTGCAGAAACCGTGGTCCTCGATGGTCATCAGCGTGGTGATGGTGAAGCAGTCGTAGGTCTGGAAAAAGTCGATGTCCTCGGGCCCGACGCCGGCCATGGCGTAGGCCCTGGGAGCGGAGTCCACCGCCGCCGTCTCGCAGAGCGCGGGATTCTGGGCCCAGTACTTGGTCCGGTGCCCCGGCGACTGGCCGATGCCCATGATGTAGACCGGCGGTTGCTTCATCGACCGGGCCCGCTCCGCGCTGCTTACGATGTACGCTCCGGCGCCGTCGTTGATCAGGCAGCAGTCCAGCAGGTGGAACGGTTCGGTAATCCATCGCGAGGCGTGGTAGTCCTCCAGCGTGATGGGCTGCCTCATCACCGCGTTGTCGTTCATGATGGCGTGCTTGCGGGCCGCCACGGCGATGGCCCCAAGCTGGTCGTGGGTGGTGCCGTACTCGTGCATGTGGCGCTGGGCGACCATCGCCAGGTGCGATGGCTGGCCGAACCAGCCGTAGGGCGTCTCGAAGTCGTGCTTATTGTCCACGGCGTCGTGGACGTCGCCGGGCGTCTGGTTGAGGGAGCCCCAGGCCAGGCCATGCCACACGACGACGTGTTTGGCCATGCCGGCGTTGACGGCCATCGCCGCGAGGGCCGCGGCGGAGTTGACCGCGGCGCCGCCGCCGAAAGGGGCCATGCCGGCGTAGCTGACCACGTGAGGATCGTAGTTGCGGACGAAGTCCATGATCGGGACGTAGGCGGTGCCGCTGCCGCACTGGACCACGCCGTCGATCTCTTTCGGGGTGATGCCGGCGTCGTCGCAGGCCCGCTCGATCGCCTGGAACACCAGGGCTTCGAGGCTCTTGCTGCTCTTGCGGACGTACTCGGTCTCGCCGATCCCGACGATGGCGGCTGTGTCTCGGAGGCTGTGCATCGGCTCCTCCCGTGCGGGTAATGGGCCCACTATACACCGGCTCGAATCGGCCCATCAACGGCTGTCGTCCGGAGGCAGGAAAGAGGCGGGTCGATTGCCCTGACCCGGCGCGGGTGATATCCTCGGGCGGCCAGCAAAAGGACGGCCCGGTGGGTAGCGGGCGTCGTTGCGGTCCCGCAGGGAAGAGGAGGCTTCAGTGTGACAACGCGACAGATCGCCGCCAACGTGTCGGCCCGCCATGTGGTCCGTGACCAGGTGCAGGTGGAGATGGGCCGGCACTCGATGCTGATCGATCATCCCGTGGAGATGGACGGCGACGACCTGGGCCCGTCGCCGGTCGTGACCCTCCTGGCCGCCTTGGCCGGCTGCAAAGCGGTGACGGTGGCGCGGTACGCTCGCCGCAAGGGTTATCCCGTCGAGTCCATCGAGGTGCGCATCCCGACGTTCGATCTCGACCACGATAGGATTGACGGCCCGGTCCACGCGGTATTGCGGGTGTCTGGCGTAGAGGCCGTCATCGAGCTCAAGGGGCCGATCACCGAGGAGCAGCGGCAGGAGTTGGAGGCCGTGGCTGACAGCTGCCCGGTCACCGAGACGCTGCGGCGGGGCGTCGCCATCGAACAGCGGGTGCTCTTGCGGGAATAGGCGGCAGGGCGTGGGCGTCCGAGGGCGTCGTGAACGAAAGCATCGCGGACAGTGCGCTGTACGTCGAATCACGGAGCAGTCCGAGGGCGGCGCCGGATTTGACAGAAAGGCCTCGCGCCGGTCATACTCGCGAAACCTGTCACGAATCGAGACCGGCGGGCTGCGGCGAGCGGGACCGGGGCATCCCGGATCGCCAACACCGCCCGACAGCCGGTCGCTCCCCGACTCTTCATCCGCCGGTTTCGTGGCGGCTCCTCAAACCGAACCATGATCTTGTTTGTCTGAATCGAACGACGCCCGGGGCCGGCTGCGGGAGTGGGGTCAGGAGTCGCACCTTTTGGGCCATGGCGAGGGCGCAGTCGAAATTCTCGCGAGATTGGCCCGAACTCGGGCCGGAAATCAAGGACTGACCCCTGAGAAAGGCCGCCCGGTGAGACGAGACCAGGCTGCGGGCGGCCCCAGGCGCGACAGGAGGAGAGGCTGTGGGAACCGAAACGAGCGTTGGTGAGATGAGCGATTCGGAGCTAGCCGAGAGTGCGCTAATGCCCGAGGGCTACCGGGTGCCGGCCTCCCGCTGGGTCCATCCCAGCACCCGCATGCGGGCGCTGCTGGACTCGGAGGCGTATCTCTTCGGTCCGGGGGTCTATGATCCCATGGGCGCCCAGCTTGTCATGTACTACGGCTTCAAGACCGTCTACTTCAGCGGCTACTCGTTCGCCATCGGGCACGTCGGCAGCACCGACATGGACCTGTACGCCAACGTGGAGATCGCCGACGGCGCCCGCAGGACGGTCAGCGCGCTGCGAAAGTTCCAGCTGACCATGGCCGTCGGAGACCCGGAGAAAGGTATCCCGCCGAAGCATCTCGAGATCCCGCCGGTGATCGTCGACATGGACGGCGGCTACGGCAACATCTTCAACGTGCAGCGGACCACCGAGATGTACGTCAACGCCGGGGTCGCCGCCGCTCACATCGAGGACCAGGTGCTGCCCAAGCGCTGCGGCCACATCGGGGGGAAAGCGCTCGTGGCTGCCGATGAGATGGTCGGCAAGCTGCGTATGGTCAGGGCCGTCGCCGACGACTTGGGAAACTCCGATTTCGTGATCATCGCGCGGACCGACGGACTGAGCGCCATGGATGCTCCAGAGTCGTTGCGGGGTCAGGAGCTGGCCGTCGATCGGGCCCTACGATACCTGGACACCGGTATCCCCGACCTGGTGTGGTGCGAGTTTCCCACGTCCGACCGGGAGCCTGTCGTGAGCTTCGCCAGCGAGATCCAAAAGCGGTTCCCCGACGCGCGATTCGCCTTCAACTGGTCGTCGTCGTTCAAATGGTATAACGACCCCGATCCCATCACCTTCGCCCAGCTCGGGGAGCTGGGGTTCAAATTCATCTTCATTACCCTCGGGGGCCAGCACGCGAGCTCCTACGGGCTCAGCGAGCTGCTTCAGGAGATGTCCCAAAAGCAGCAGCACGGCTACATCGATCTCCAGCGCAAGGAGTGGGCCGAGGGCGCCGACCTCCCTACTCGCAGCCATCACTACTTCTCCGGCGTGCCGTATCACCATCTGGTGGGGACGATGATGGGCGCCGCCCGGCTGGGGCAACAGTTCGTCGAGCACGTGTCCGACGAGAAAGTCGTCTAGCGGCAAGCGCCAGGCCTTCCGGGCGAAAACGCTGCGATCGACGCTCCCGTTGGGGGGCGCCGGCTGGGATTTCGCCTCTGCCGCCGCCTTGACGAGGCGTCTCACCGTGCCTATCATCGCCGTTGACGCCGGCCGGACCTTCGGGCCTGACGGCGCATCTCGCCGAGGAGGCGTGCGGCAATGGCTTCCAGCAACCAGATCGCCATCGTAACCGGCGCGGCTCGCCCGTGGGGGCTGGGACGCTGCACCGCCGTGGGCCTGGCCCGCAAAGGGCTGGACATCGTCGTGGCGGACATCCGCGACGACTGGGGGCGGGACGCCGCCGAGGCCATCACGAAAGAGACCGGCCGGCGGGCGACGTACGTAAACACCGACATCACCCAGCGCGCAAGCGTCGCGGCGATGGTGCAACGGGTAGAAGACGAGTTCGGCCGCATCGACGTGCTGGCCAACGTGGCGGGGGTGGTCATCAACGAGCGGGTGGAGGCGATGACCGACGAGACCTACGACCGGGTGATGGACATTAACCTCAGGGGCACCTTCCTGACGTGCCAGGCGGTGATCCCGGCGATGCGGCGGCAGAACAGCGGGCATATCGTCAACGTCTCGTCGGGCGCGTCGGTCCAGCCCCTGAAAGGGCTGGCGGCCTACGCGGCGAGCAAGGCCGGGGTCAATAGCTTCAGCAGGGTCCTGGCGTGGGAGCTGGCCCGGTACGGCATCGTGGTTACCATCGTGGCGCCGGGGCGCATGGTGACCAACATGGGCAGCGAAGAGGGGCCGGAGGCCGAGCAGTTCACGGCCGAGGTCCGAGGCTTCCCGTTCCTGCGGGCGCAACATCCGGACGAGGTGGCCCAGGTCATCGTCTACGCCGCGACCAACGACAACACCGCCCTCGCCGGACAGACGCTGCATGCCAACGGCGGAGTGTACATGGTGTAGGGCCGGCACGCGTCCGCCGACGTCTGGACCGGTGTCTCGTCCCATCCCGTGGCCGAAAACAGCTGGCGTTTGTTCCGTTGACGCCGCGTTTCAGGCTATACTATAGTCGTCGCGTGCCCGAGGGGCGGCAGGCCAATCGGCACGCCGGTCGCCAACGTAGCTCAGGGGAAGAGCGGGCGCTTCATAAGCGCTAGGTCGCAGGTTCGAGCCCTGCCGTTGGCACCATTCGTCGAGACCCCACGCCGGGCTAGGGCGGTTAGCTCAGGGGTTAGAGCACTTGCTTCACACGCAAGGGGTCACTGGTTCGATTCCAGTACCGCCCACCACGTTCAACAGAAGCAATAAGGCCCTCGGGGTGGTCCCGAGGGCCTTCGTTTTGACACCAGTGTACCCTTTTTTGTACCAATTCATCTCGCTGGCGCAGCCAGGCTGGCCTCCGGCTCGCTGGTGACCGTAAAGGCCTCCTCGAATCGCAACGCGGCAGCTTCCTGCAATCCCGGCGTGACGTGGCTGTAGATGCTTAGAGTTACACCCACGCGGGAACGACCCAGGCGCTCTTGAACGATTTTCGGATGGATGCCTTGGCGGAGCATGCGCATGGGCGATCCATCGCGGTGGCGGAAAAATGCGCTGTCCTCCGTAATCTCATAGCCCAGCTGCGGCCCCTCGGCCTCCGGTGGTCCACAAGCCTCTGAGGACACCGACCGAGGATGGTGTAAGGGCCACCAGCCAACGAGCCTTGGCCGTCTTGGGTTCCTGGTACGAGGGCCAGGAGTTCGTTGCGTCGGAAGCCCGTGTGTAAGGCGGTGTGCACAAGGCGTAGTAGTCAGTCTCGTGGGCAGCAGCAAGGAGACGCTGTATGCCCCGGGATTCGATAGGAGCCAACTCCCGCCGGAAGGGATGGGGCGGGCTCCCGGCATGGCAGGGGTTCCGGTAGATATGCTGGCGGCGTACTGCGTCGTTCAGGGCCTTCGCGAGGCGGAGGAGGGCATGCTCGATGACGCTGGCGGACTTCCCCGCCGTTTGCATCGCAGCGTAAGCCTTCTCGATATCCTCCGGCGTCAGCTTGCCCAGGCGGACGTGGCCCAGGGCCGGCGTGAGATGGACCATCACCATGACCTCATACATCTCGTAGGTGGAAGGCCGGACCCGGGTCTTGACGGTGGCCAGCCATTGCTCCAGGTAGTCCCCGAGCGGCATATCCCGGCCGTCGTCATCGGCAGCCCTTTGTCCTGCCGTGCATGCAGGTCCCTGAGCTTCTGTGCGGCCTCTTGGCGGGTGCGTCCGTAACGGACATGGCGTTTGCCGTCTACGACGCTGGCGGCGACCCATCGCCCATCGGACTTCCTCTGGTAGACACTGCCTTCCTGGTTACCCCTGTGTTTTCCGGTCATCGTTTTTCCCCCTTCTTTGGGTGACGCCCCAAAAGACTCTATCGGGTTTCAGGTGGGGCTCCCTGTGCTCCCACTGCTGGAGATGGAGTTCGTCGCGGCGTCGTTCTTGAAGTCCACGGCGACAACCTGCGATGGGCACCCAAGGAAGCCCTCACGCCAGAGGAAGTGGAGGAGCTTCGGGCGAACAAATCTGCGATCCTGGCCCGCCTGCGGCGCCGGGATTGGCCGGTGAAGTATCCCGATGACCTGAAGGTCACCGATGCGGAGATGACTGAGGTCGAGGCCACCTTGAAGCGAGACGGGTATGCGCTCCTGTGGAGCAATGAGTTGCAAGACCTGGTGGGTTTCTACACCGACGACGCAGCAAGGCAGCGCATACCGGCGGGCTTCGTACACTACTCGCTGGATGAGTTGGGCCTGCTGTTCTTTCGCTTTGCGGGCAGGGTTTCCAAGCGGCGGCTGCGACTGGTTCACGAGGCGAAGAAGACAATGGGTGGGAAGGTGATCCCACCGGTCCCGGACTCGCCGCATTACCTGGCGGATGGATGATGTGGCCGTGGCGTTCGAGGAACATGGCGGCGCTGAAGGCGGCAACCTACCCCCCCCCCCGGGTGCCGGGGGCAAGCTAGACGCGGTGGTACATAGAAACTAGGAACCCTCAAGAGAGATGCGCGCGCCCCATACACCGACACAAAGGTTGAAGTCACCAGGAGCCTCCAAGTTGACCGCATGGTCCCCCTCGCTAATGCCCATAGGTCCGGCGGGTGGGCCTGGGCCGCCGAGACGAAGGAAGACTACGCCAATGACCTCTCGTTCGACGGCCACCTGATCGCCGTCACAGCATCGGCCAACCGCTCGAAAGGGGCCAAGGGACCCGAGGATTGGCGTCCTCCAGGAGAATCCTACTGGTGCGAGTACGCCGTGAATTGAATCACGGTCAAGGCAAACTGGAGCTTGACCGCGACGGCTGATGAATGGGGTGCCCCGTCAGAACAAGCTGACAGCGGCAACATAGCCGTCGCTAAGAACACTACGGTCCGCATTACGGCGCCCTGGGCGCTTCTTCCGCCTCGCACCCGGTCAGTATCACCGCCGCCTCGATTCCAACCAAGATGACTTTCACACGCCACCCCTATGACTACAGCAATTGGTTCTGCGCCTCGGATTCTAGCACCCGTCTGTCCTCACTTGACCACGGGCCCGTCCGCAGCCATACAATGCAGCCGGGTTCAGACAGGGGGGTGGCGATGCCAAGACGGTCATCAAGGGTGGTTCTCGCTGTGGCCGGGTTGGCGGTAGCGCTAGTAGTGACGGCGTGTTCGGGGGGTGAATCCCGACCGACGGATGCCGACGCACCATCGCCACCCGCCGTTTTGGCGTCGACCCCTTCGCCCTCCCCTGAGATCGCTCAAGAGGAGGAGGAAGCCGGAGGCTCACACCCGGGTGAGCCGCTGTACGGGGCCAACTGCCAGGTTTGTCACGGGACTCAGAGTGGTCAGGGAGGGGTGGTCGGCGCACCCCCCCATAACGAGACGGGACACACTTGGCATCACCCTGACGCTCAGCTCACGGATTGGGTGTTGAACGGCAAGTTCCCGGGTGCCATGCCCGCGTTCGGGGACAGGCTTTCGGTAGCGGAGGTCAGCGCGGTGCTCTCGTTCATCAAAACGTGGTGGACGCCCGAGCAACGCGAGACCCAGGCCGACGTTTCGCAGCGGTACCAGGAGGCCATCGACAGACAGGAGCGGGGCCGGTAGTCGAGATCGTCGCCTCGAAAGTTGAATCGCAACTCAAACGCGCTGAGATCATTTTTCAGCGTGAACCGTCCGCACATCGCCGGGTGGCTTCGCTACTGAAGATAGTGGCTCGTTCTACACCGGAGCAACCCAGTCCCACCGCACGCTCACGACGTCGCCGCCGTCCAAGGCCACGTTGTACCCAGGCTCGCTCTGTGGCGAGTTGTCCTTGATCCAGCACCCGAGAAGTGACTCAACGGTGGCCAGGCTGCCGGCGTGCGGTCCCCGGGTGATGCGCACGCGATCGTCTCTGCCGAAGCGCAGACGGGTGTCCACGATGGACCCGTCGGGTCGTAGGGCCAGGTAGTCGGGGCGCATGGCCGGGAGTCTAGGCGGTCGGGCCTGGACGGGCAATGGGTAGGTGGCGAGGGCGTGTCGTCACTGGAAACTCACCCGATTTGGACCCCAAAAGGCTTGACAGCCGGAGGCGAATGTATTACAATGTATTACATAGGAACCGGTGAAGCCGAAAGGAGTCCGGGGCGTGTTCCAAATCGACGAGCTGAGGTGGACTGAATGGGCTGAGGATCACATACTGGCCCGTCATCAAGTCATCCTCGATGAGGTCGAAGAGGCCGTCGCCAACAGGACATACGGCCGTCGCCAACAGGACATACGGCCGTCGCGAAGGCAAGTTTTACCTGGTATTCGGCAAGACCGATGCCGGTCGGCATCTAAAAATAGTGCTGGGCAGAGAGGATGAAGGTGTGTGGCGCGTCGTCACCGCGATGGATGCCACGATCACAGAGCAACGCCGGGCCAAGCCCAAAAGCAGGAAAGGAGCGCGTTAACGGCGGGACAACCAAAAGGAGGACCATGTCATGAAACCACCGCATGACAAGATGAGCGACAAGGAAGCAGCAGAGTATTTTGCCACGCACGAAATGGGGGAAGCTGATGAGAACACCGAAGAGGTAGAGTTCGAAGTGAAGCGGCCGCTGTCGGCGGTGTTGAGCATCAGGCTGGACCAAGAGCACCTGAAGAAGTTGAAGCAATTGGCGAGGGCTCAGGAGGTCGGCGTCACCACGTTGGCGCGGCGGCTATTGACGAAAGCGTTGGACAACCCGGGAGCGCAACTGTTCATGCGAGCGATGGACGATGCCGCGGTAAAGGACGTACTCGCTCGTACCTTCGACCCTGATCCGGAGGCCCTGACTCACTTCGATGGCCCAATGTACACGATCATTTCCAAGGAGGGGTTGCGGGCGGTGGGTTGGAACCTTGGCCAGCATATGGCGAGATTGATGGTTCAGACCGTATTGGAAAAAGCCCCATCGGCCAACGAACGCAATGGCGTGATTGAGTGGGCCAAAACCTCCGATTTGTTGAAAGAGGCAATGGCTCCCGATCCACCCTAACGTTCTATGAAGATCTTCTTAGACGCTTTCCCACGCGTCGCTTGGGCTTGGCCCTTGAAAATCTGTGGTAGTCAGGAGGTGAGAAACAAATGGCAGACCGCGATACCTATCGATACACGATGCGAGACGGTAACAAGATCATCAAGTTCGGCATCACCGACAACCCCGAACGCCGTGAGGCCGAGAACCGGGCCGCTGGACTTGGTGACACTCTTCGAATAGAAGGCCCTCGCGTCAAGAACGAAACAGCTCGTGATTGGGAGGAAGGCAAGATAGATGCCTTCGCCGAACGTGAAGGCCACAAGCCTCGGGGCAACAAGTAGCTCCGAGAGGTCATAGGCGGGCTAGGGAACTCTGGCCTGCCTATTCCTTTGCTTCTGACCCTCCGTTTTTCACTTCCCTCGTCTTTGTCGTTGCTATAATCGCCACAATGAAGGGCCACATCCGCCGCCGAGCCAAGTCCAACAGCTGGGCCGTGGTGATCTACCTGGGCCGCGACCCATCTGACGGGAAGCTGAAGTACCGCTGGTTCTCGGGATACCGGACCCGCCGACGTGTGCAAGAAGCAATCGGAGGTGGTGCCAGCGCGGACCGAGCGCGCCAACGGGTTCAAAATTGATACGTCTTTTGATACGTAACCCAGGCTAACGCGACCAGACGCAACCGTACACAACAGAAGAGCCGGCAGACTGATGCCTACCGGCTCTTACCTATCCGACACTGGGCGGCGGTTTTCAAGACCGCCGCATTCGTCCACTCTGCCATCCCTCCAACGGGGTTGGCCCGACCTATTGTAGTGGGTGGCGGGCGGCATTGCCACCGGCGTGGCAAGCGGCGGCTACACTCCTGGACGACATAAAGGCGGCAAGGGACCAGGAACTACTCGACTCCGTCCCCGTGGATCTGGAGGATCTGCGATCAGCTGCCGAGGGCATAGTCACCGCCTACCGCCGCCTTTGCCCGATCGCAAGCGGGCCCGAGGCGTAGATGGTGCTCACCAGCCCCACCGCCTCCAGGGCCGAGCAACGTTCGGTGAAGCGCAGGAGCTTGGCCGTCCTCTCGATGTTGACCATTCTCGTGGTATCGGCGCACTCCCATCGCCCAACAAGCTGCACGGACCGATGCAACCAGCCGGCGTATTCGGTGAGCCGTCCCCTTCCCCTCCATCTCCATCTCCATCTCAGTACAGCCTAAGTCAACTCGCCCGTTGCCGGTACAGCCGACGGGAGTCTACAATGGGCACGTCCTGCGACGCCCACATGCGAGGAGGTTTCACCATGGCCATCGAATCGGGCAAGTATGCCATCGTCGGCCTGGGGATCACCAAGCAGGGCAAGCTGCCCGACTACACGACGCGTCAGGTCGTGGCCTGGGCCGTGAAGGAGGCTCTGGACGACGCAGGGCTCGAACGGAAGGACATCGACGGGTACATCTACGGGCACCAGGACCCGTCCGTCGTGGACCTACGCTACCTGGGGCTGACGCCCAAGTTTTCGTGGTACATGCAGACCGGCGGTGCGACGGCAAGCGCGACGGTTATGGCCGCCTGCGGCGCGATGGAAGCGGGCCTCGCCGAGACGGTGCTGCTGGTCGGGGCTCACCGTCCGTGGAGCACGCGGGCGCAGATCGGCGGGCACGGCTATGGCATCGCGCAGGCGTGGGGCCTGGTGAGCCCAGTGGCCTCGCACGCCTTTCACGCCAGCCGCCACATGGGCGTTTACGGCACGACGCCGGACCAGTTGGGAACGGTCGCGGTCGTGCAGCGCGAGCATGCCTGCAAGCGTCCCGACGCCATCGAGTACGGCAATCCGATCACGCTCGAGGACTACTACAACTCGCCGATGATCTGCGCTCCGCTGCGGCGGCTCGACTGCACCCGCGACACCGACGGGGGCGTGGCGATGATCGTGACAACGGCGGAGCGCGCTCGCAACCTGAAGTCCAAACCAGTCTTCATCCGAGGCCTCGGAGTGGGGCACAACATCCGGCGCTGGCACGACAAGAGCCTCTACAACGGCCTCGACTGCGCCACCGCCAAGGAGTCGGCCTTCCGCATGGCGGGCATCACCACGGCTGACGTGGACGTCTTTCAATGCTACGATGCCTTCTCCATCAACGTGATCATGCAGCTGGAGGGCTACGGCTTCTGCAACGAGGGCGAGGGCGGGCCCTTCGTGATGGGCGGCGACACCCGCCTCGACGGGCGCATCCCGACGAACACGGGCGGAGGGCAGCTCTCGGGATGGTACGTCATGGGGTACACGGCCCTCTCGGAGGGCCTGTTTCAGATGCGGGGCCAGGCCGGCGAGACGCAGGTCAAGGACGCCGAGATCGCGCTTGTGACCGGGCACGGTGCCAACGCCGGCGTACAGAACACCTGGGCCCACGGCTGCGTGGTGCTGGGGAAGTAGGCTAATGACAACAACGCAGAAGCCTGACCCGAAGCAGTTCGTCGCCGACGAGCTCGACCTCCCGTTCTGGGAGGGGGCCGCGCGGCACAAGCTGCTGATCCAGCACTGCGCGACCTGCGACCGCTACTACTGGCCCGCGAGCATATGCATGCAGTGTGGCAAGCAGGACCTGCCTTGGGTCGAGGCCTGCGGCAAGGCCAAGGTCTACACGTTCACCGTGATCCACCGGCCCTGGCTCCAGAACTGGGCGGCGGACACTCCCTACAATGTCACCGTCGTCGAGCTAGACGAGGGGCCGCTCATGTTCACTAATGTTGTCGGATGCGGCAACGACGAGATCGAGCTTGGCATGCCCGTCGAGGTCACATTCACCGACCTCGACGGGGGCGGCACGCTGCCCCAGTTCCGTCCGGCAACGGGCTAGATCGGCCCGGACTTTCGCTAGGGCGCGGTGAGGTCGGCCAAAGGAGGCGAGTATGCCGAAACCCCTCGAAGGCATACGGGTCTTGGACTTCACGTGGCTGAACGCCGGGGCGAAGGGGCCGCGCCACCTGGCGGCGTTCGGCGCCGAGGTCATCCGTATCGAATGGACCGAGAAGCTCGACTTCATCCGGTACGGCTTTCCGCAGCACACGGCGCCAGGCGAATCGGCGCCGCCGACCGGCGATCGAGGCAGCTTCGACCGGTCAAAAGTGCAGAGCGTGAACCGCGCCGCGGGGTGGAACAACACGAACGCCGGAAAGCTCGGCGTGTCGTTGAACATGCACCACCCCCACGGCAAGGAGCTGTTCCGCGAGATGCTGCCGCTCGCGGACGTCGTGACGGACAACTACACGGCGCAGACGCTGGAGCGCTGGGGCTTCGGCTACGAGGAGATGCGGAAGGTCAAGCCAGACATCATCTATGTGCAGGCGCCGGGTTTCGGCAAGCTCGGGCCCTATCGCGATTTTCGCTCCTACGGGCCAATAGCGGCCGGCGTCAGCGGACTCCAATTCATGTCCGGTCTGCCCGACAGGGCTTCCTGCGGCTATGGGTTCTCGTACCTGGACGTGGGGGGCCCTTGGTTCATCGTCATGGCCGTGATGTCGGCGCTGCACCTGCGCGCGAAGACGGGCCGGGGGCAACACATCGACCTCTCCCAGGTAGGGCCCGGCTTCCTCCTGACGGGGACGGCCATCCTCGACTACACCGCCAACGGCCGCCATTACGAGCGCTCTGGGAATCGAGCGCCGTACACGAAGGCGGCGCCTCACGGCGTGTATCGCACGCAAGGCGACGACACCTGGGTCGCGATCGCCATTTCCACGGACGAGGAGTGGCGGGCCTTTTGCCACGCTATCGGGGACCCCGAGTGGACGGATGACGCTAGGTTCGCGTCCACAGAGTCCCGCTACGAGAACCAGGACGCCCTGGATGCGCTTGTCACGGCTTGGACGCAGGACCGAGAGCGCTACGAGGTGATGCAGCTGCTTCAGAAGTCCGGCGTCCCGGCGGGCGTCTGTGAGGACACGAAGGATCGCATCGAGCTCGACGAGCAGCTCATTCACCGCGGCTACATGCAGCAGGTGGACCACACGGAGGTCGGCAAGTACCGGGTCGAGGGAATTGTGGGGAGGTGGTCCGAGACGCAGCCCCACGCCTCGGGGGCCATCGGCTGGGGGGCACCCTGCTATGGGGAGCACAACCAGCGGGTGTTCGGAGAGCTGCTTGGGCTTGGCGAGTCGGATGTCGGGAAGCTGGCGGAGCAGGGTGTCATCTAGGAGGGCGAATCATGGCCGAGGTGCATCCGATGGCTCTGGACGACTTCACCATCATCGAGCTCGCGGACTGGCGGGGGGAGTTCTGCGGCAAGCTGCTCGCCGGGATGGGGGCGAACGTCATCAAGGTCGAGCCCCCGGGAGGTTCGCCGACGAGGCGCATCGGACCGTTCTACCGGGACGAGCCCGGCGCCGAGCGGAGTCTCCATTTCTGGCACTACAACGTCGGAAAGAAGGGGATCACGCTGGACCTGGAGAACGGCGAGGGCCGCGGCGTGTTCAGGGAGCTCCTGAAGAAAGCAGATTTGCTGCTGCTTACGTCGCGGCCTGGATATCTCGCCGACCTCGGGTTGGGTTTCGAGACCCTGCAGGCAGACAATCCCCGGCTGATCGTGCTGGCGATGTCGGACTTCGGCGAGACGGGTCCCTGGCGAGACTACAAGGGGTCCGACCTGGTGTTTCTCGCGCTCGGTGGACAGACGAAGATCTGCGGGTACGGCCCAAATGCGGACGGCGAATTCGACACACCGCCTATCGCGCCCCAGATGTGGCAGTCGTCGCACATCTCCTGCTCAATGGCGACGATGGACGCGCTGGCAGCGCTCTGGCATCAGCGGATGACCGGCCGCGGCCAGTACATCGACTTTTCGATCCATACGGCCGTCAACACCTGCACGGAGAACAACTTGTCCGTGTACGAGGTTGGCCGAATGGTGAGCCCCCGCCGGCCAACGTACCAGGGCGATATCCTCTCTAAGGACGGCTACAATATGATCACGAGCGGCGGCCTGTTCCCTGGGGAGTGGGAGCGGGAGGCGGCCATGCTGGACGAGTATGGGATGGCGGAAGACCTGGCGGACGAGCGATACACGATTCCATCCGCCCGCGTCAAGGAGATGGGCCACATCAACGACGTGCGGCGCAAGTTCATCGCGCAGCACAATGCCGACGAGCTCATGCTCGACGCCCAAAACCGAGGCGTCATCTGGGCGACGGTGCGGCCGCCCGAGGGCAGCCTGAACGACGAGCACTTTGTCGGGCGAGGCAACTTCGCGGAAATCGAGCATTCGGAGGTTGGGAAATCGTTCACGTATCCCGCCTCGCCTTGGGTATCTCCGGCGATGCCGTGGCGCCATGGTCCGCGTGCGCCGCAGCTCGGGGAGCACAACGACGACGTCTACCGTCAGTTGCTCGGATTCGAGGATAGCCGCCTGGACGCCATGCGGAAAAGCGGCGTGGTCTAACGCGGGTCAAATGAAAGAGAGGGGCCGACATCGGGCCCCTCTCTTTGTTGCTGGTGCTGGCCGCGTCAGTAGATGTTGTAGAGCCTCTGGGCGTTGCCGCAGATCATTTTGAAGGTCTCGTCTTCGGGCACCCCCGCGAAGTGCTTCGCGATGCTCTGCCTCGAGTTGGGCCACGGGGTCTCGCTGTGAGGGTAGTCCGAAGACCACATGATGCTCTCGACGCCGATGGTGTGGCGCTCGTTGACGGCGACGGGGTCATCGACGAACGTTCCCCGAATTTGGCGATGGAAGTAGAAGCTAGGGGGCTCGGTGAGATCGGACTTGGTCCAGTAGCGGTGCTTTTCCCAGACGTGGTCCATGTATTGGATGGCGAAGGCGCACCAGCCCACGCCGCCTTCCACCTCCACCACCTTGAGCTTGGGGTGGCGCGCCAGGATGCCGGAGAAGATCATGTTGGCCACCGGTTCCGCCATACCCAGCTTGCTCATCAGCATGTCCGAGAGGAAATGCGTCGAGTTGTCGAACCGGGGGGTACGGCCGCCGCTAAAGCCCACGTGCAGGTTCGCCGGCATGTTGAGCTCTTCGAGGGTGTTCCAGAAGACTTCGTACTTGGGGTCCGCGAACTCGCCTTCCGGTGGGGCCGCGGGTATCAGGACACCCCGGAGGCCGATCTTGGCGGCGTGGCGGACCTCGTCCAGCGCCTCCTCCAGGTCCCACATTGGCACGTAGGCGATGCCGAGGAGGCGCTCCGGCGCACCCTTGCAGAAGTCCGCCAGCCACTCGTTGTAGGCCCGATGGCTGGCCACCGCCAGCTCCCTGTTCTCCGTCCGCAGCGGCCCGCCACCGTAGAGAACTTCGGCGTCGATCCCGTCTATGTCCTGGTCTTTGGTGCGCTCATGGGGGTCCCAGCCGCCGGGCCGCGCGTCGCTCATCTTGCCGGTGAACTTGAAGTCCTCCGCTTTCTTACCCGCCAACGACGACAGCATGATGTAGGGGGTGCGGTTCCCCTCGAACAAGATAAAGTCCTGCTCGTCGGTCTCTTCCACCTGGGGCGCCCGCTCGGCCAACTTCCCCGGCAGGTAGTCCCGCCAGAACGTGGGCCGCGGGTTCACGTGAGAATCCGCCGAGATGATCCGATACTCCTGTGCCATGAATCCCTCCTTGACTCGCAGACGCTTGCGTCGTCAGGCGCGGCTGTGACTGCACGGGCCGGAACTCGGGAACGCTCCCACCGGCCTCCATCTCTTTGAACGTCACCTCCACCGGCATGCCGACCTCGATCTGGTCGCTGGGGCAGTCGACGATGTTGATAAACATCAGCGGCCCCGCTTCCAGCTCGACGACGGTCACATTATAAGGGTGTTCACAGCGCAGGCCAGCAGAAAGGGCCGGGTGGATGAAGGTTAAGGTGTACACGGCGCCTCGCCCGGTGGCTTCCACCCACTCCAGGTCCCGGTTGGAGCACTGCACGCAGATGCTGACCGGCCAGTAGTAGCGGTTGCAATCCTTACAGCGCTGGACGAGGAGCTTGCCCTGGACGGCGCCCTCCCAGAACGGGAGGTCCATCTCGTCGGCGACTCTGGTTAGCGTTCGGCGAGGAACAGAGGCAGCTGTCACCGGTTGTCCTCCCTTACAACTCCCCGGGGACGCACCTCACCCTTGGGCGCCCATCATCGCCTCCAATGACCCCAAGGACGTTCAATACCCAGGTGCCGGATGGAGGCCGGCGACGGGTGTGCTCCAGGTGCAGACATGCCAATGACGTTTTCGGGAGCCATAGGGAGACCGTGCATCGCAAGATCACCCTTGCCTGGGCGTCAGATCCCAATTGACGGGCGTATAGAGCCCGCGTAGAATCCGCCCCACGATATCTGGGTAAGCCAACCTGATCCGGGACGCGTATGACCATCAACCTACGTCCGACACCAACACCCACGGGCGCTCTGCGCGGGGAGCGCGTGCTCGACGCCGGCCACTACGTCGCCGGGCCTCTGCTGGGGATGCTGCTGGCCGACCAGGGAGCCGAGGTCGTCAAGATTGAGCGTCCGGCGGGAGACCCGGGGCGGGAACAGCCGGCCTTCGGCAGATAACGGCCTCAGGGCGCCCTTCGGACGCACGCCGCCCAAAAGGAGAGTTGGATGCATGCCTTCCATGCCCCCTACGGCGTCTACGGCAACACAGCCAGCGAATGGTTCGAGCTCACCGAGAATGCGAAGCGGGTCAGGCGTTATCTGGAGGACTCTTTCATTGAGCACGGTCGCGGGCCGAACCTGGCCCAGATCATGCGGGACCTTGGCCTGGACCAGCGGACCACCTGGCACTCCCTGCACCAGCTAGAGCGGGGTGTCCAGGTGATGTTCGTCCCTGGGACGGAGACGATCAGCAAAATGCCGCCGTTTAGCAACGTGCCGACCCGGCACCGGCTGACCGTGGACGGCGAGAGCAAGTGGTACGTGGGGTGCGGCGGCGAGTGCTGCGCCGTCGGGGGCATGTTCCCGGGCCGCACGGCGATTATCGATTCGTTCTGCCCGGACTGCTGGGAGCCCATCCGGTTTGAGACCAAGGACCTCATCGTCGTGGCGCTCGACCCGCCGACGACGGTCCTCCACATCGGCATCCATCCGAACCGCTTTCGGGAGGAGTGGAACGTCACCTGCGACAGCATCAACTTCTTCATCTCCGCGGAGCATGTGGCGGAGTGGGAACGGGCGTTTCCGGACAAACGGGGCGTCATCGTGCCGATCAAGCTCGGAGAGGCCCCGCCGATGGGGGTCGAAATCGCCAGGATCCGCCACTGGGACTACGACCGCGGCCCCGACCCGGGGGGCGGCCAGGCTATGGTGGAGCGATACCGGGCCATGGGTGTAGACGTGAGCGCCTGGGAGTGAAGCCGAGCGCCTGGGGAGAACCCTCGCTGCGGACGGCCCAGGTGTCGGGGATATCAGGTCTTCAGCGCCTCTCGGAAGCCATACAGGTTGGCGGCGTTGTCTCGCGTAACCTTCTGTCCTGCCTCCGGCGGGGTCACTGAAAATCTTGGCGATGCCGGCCTGAGAGTTCGGGAAGGTGCTATCCGGGTGGTTGCTGCCATCACCGAAAGTGAGGCATAACCTCTCTCGCGAATAACTCCATGCGGCGGCGCTTCTCGGCTCGGGAGGTCGGTTCGGGGTCCGATCCGAACCCGACAATTAGGTTTTTTACCCCCATCTCTTCGAGTCTCTCGATGCCACCGACCACACGATCGATATCGCCCGCGATCCAGCGATTCTCCCAATTCTCCGAGGTGTCGTAGTGTTTGAGCGAACGCCCATGCCATCCCCTCTGCCAGTATTCGTAGCCTCGGGCTATGCTCCCATCCTTTTTCCGTGGAGCCAACTTCGGGTCGTGCGCCGTGGACTCCACCTTCGGCGCCCTCCCCACGTACTCTCTGGCCCGCTCATCTGTCTCGTCCAGCCAGACGGTGCGCATCGCCACCAACTCACCAGAGCCCGGATCGTGGCCGTGCGCACTGGCGACTTCGCTCCATGCGGCGCACAGTTGGTCCAGGCTCGAGAGCGTCAGCGTCGAGTCCACAATGAATGGTATGCCAAGCTTGGCAAAGTGCAGGACGCTCTCTTTGCTGATCGAGGCGTAGAAGACCGGGGGGTGCGGCTGTTGCAGGGGCTTCGGCTGAAGCCGTACCTGCTCGAAATCCACGAACCGGCCGTGATAGCTCGCGGTGTCGTTAGACCAAAGCTGGATGATGGATTCTATTTCTTCTGAACAACGCTCCCTCGAGTCGTCCATGGGAACGCCGAGGGTATCGAATTCGATCGACTGATATCCTCGACCGATCCCGTAATTGAGTCTACCGTTACTGATAACGTCGACGAGTGCGGCGTCTTCGGCAGCGCGCACCGGGTTGTGGAGCGGCAACGTAACGACGGCGCTGCCTAACCGAATCCTCTTCGTCATGGACGCGATGTAGCCGAGCATGACCATCGTATTCGGTAGGAAGCCGTAGTCTGTAAAGTGATGCTCCCGCAGCCACACGCCGTCGAACCCCAGCTCCTCCACCCAACGTATCTCCTCGAGTTCCATCTGAATCTCATTATGGTGGGTGGAGACGACTTGATCATAATGCTGTGGAAGGATGCCGGCGTCGACGTCATCCGGCAGCTTGCCCCCCCTTATGGCATCGACCAGCATGAACGAATGGAATGTGGAGAACTTCATTGCGCCATCTCCGCCGAAGAGGAGCTACCCATTTCTCGTGCGATGACGTCTACTTCGGCCAGGGCCTGGAGAAACGGGCCACGGAGAACCCGTCGCAGCCGCTGGGCCTGCGCCGTGTTTGTTCCGGCATCCTCAATCGTGCGGCGTGCGGCCTGCGGCGTGCGGCGATCGGCGCCTGGCGCCGGCCGAGTTCTAGTTATTGGGCAACTTGTAGAAGTCCACGGCGTTAAGGCCGCGGATGCGGTCCTGGTCCTCCTGCGGGAGCGCGGCGATCTGGCCGTTCAGAGTATCCACGAAGTTGGGGTAGAAGGCGTCCGGGTGCGGAAAGTCGGAGCCCCAGATGATGCGATCAGCGCCCAGCCACGCGGCTGTAACCCCAAGGGTCGCCTCGTCCGGATCGAACGATATCCAGCCTTGCCGCCGGAAGTAGTCGCTGGGTTTCATGCTCAGGTCTTTGAGTCTCCAGCCCATGTGTTCGAACCGGTGGTCAAGGCGCTCGAGCATAGGCACGAGCCAGCCGCCTCCGGACTCGAGAATCGCGAATCGCAGGCCAGGGAACCGTTCGAGCACACCGCCAACGATAATTCCACAGACAGCGTTCAGCGCATCGACGGGATGGGTGAGCACGGCGCGCAGGAACTGCTGCTCGGCCGCCGGACCGAGCAGGTCGAGGTCGCGGTTGGCCCCGTACATCCTGTCGACTGAGAAGGGGTGGAACGCGACCGCGACATCGAGGTCCTGGCAGGTGGCCCAGAAACGATCGAAGTCGCGCTTCCACCAGCGGGCCTCGGCGGTGGGAAGACCGGGACGGAGATAGGTGGCCTTGAATCCATGCTGCTTAGCGCAACGATCGACCTCGCGGCAAGCGGCGTCCACGTCGTGCAGCGTGACGATGTTCGTGACGCCATACAACCGGCGGGGGTCGGCGCTTATATAGCGATCGGCCAGCCAATCGTTCAGCGCCCGGTTGAGCGCCATCTGGAATTCGGCGTCGGTGCGGAAATTGAGGTTGAAGGTGGGGTACAGGACAGCGGCGTCCATGCGCTCCTCGTCCAGGACCTTGAGCCGCGCGATGGGGTCCAAGCTGGCCGGGTTCATCTGAGTGTAGTTCAGGGCTTTGTCCGGGTCGTCTTTGACCACGTTCCAACGCTCGACGCCGGCCAGCCCGGCGATGGCAAGCGCCCGCCGCGTCTGGGCGCCGCCGAAGATGCCGGTTTCCTCAGTCCAGTCGCGCCCCTCCCAATACTCGAAGCCGTCATCCCGTTTGACGATGCGGGGCGCGGCGTCCCGGTACTTCGGCTCCATGTAGTCGGGCAGCTCGAAGGCCGGCTCGAGATAGTGGCCGTCGGCGTCGACGATCTTCAGCTTGATCTCGGTCTCGGTGGTCATGCGGAACCTCCTTGGCTGGCCGCGGCGCGGCGATCCGATCGCTTGAGCATCGACGTGCTCATGTTGACGTGCTCATACTAAGACCCATGGGGCGTACCGGCAACCTGGAGCTTGACCGCGACGGCAGATCAATGGAGCGCCCTCACCGATATGCTGGGGACTTGCTCAGCCCAGGTCGTCATCGAGGGAAGCGTGGAGCAACCAGCCTTCGAGCCTGTAACCTCTACCGAGCCCGCGCCGTCCACCCAACGACCGGCAGCTAACCCTGGCCTGCTCTTTGACGCGGCTGGAACCGACCGGAACTGTGGGGACTTTCCTATGTGGCAGCAGGCCCGGGACTTCTATCTGGCTGCCGGAGGGCTGGCGAACGATCCCCCTAGGCTGGACCGAAACGGCGACGGGATAGCCAGCGAGAGCCTACCTGGGGCACCGTAGAGGGTCTACGCATCCAGCCGTCGCCTCGCCCACACGTTCACTTCAGCCGCCACGCCCAGCCCGTTCAGGCTGACGCTCTGCTGCTTTACGCAGGCGGGGATGCCTTGGGCCGGGGGCAGTTTCGCTAACCGATTTGCTAACGGACTGGTTGGGAGCTGCTAACACACGTCGGAGCGTGGCGGGAGCGTATCAGGAGTGGCGGTTGGCTACCTGGGAGTGCTTGGGAGCGGCCGTTCTCTGTGGGGACTGCGGCTGTAAGACTTACGTCGTTGGGGGCAACCTCGACCCCGAGCGCCGCAGCGCCACCATGGCTCTGAAGCATCCTACAGGGAGCGACTGTAGCAAATAATGTAGCAACGGGGCCGAATCGCACCGAATGGGTGCGGATAGACGTGGACTGTCGAGACGCATGTCTCTTCCGTTGGCGTATGGTGGTGGAGGCCGGCGAACCCGTTGGCCTGAGTTTCACACGCAAGGGGTCACTGGTTCGATTCCAGTACCGCCCACCATTCGGGGCAGTCACGCAGGGTGCATTCCCTTGACAAACGCCCGGCGTGGTATAATATCGCCGTCCAAGTGATTGCGACTGTTACGTCTCCGCCTCCCACCCCAATGCTCCGGCCGGTGCACGCGACGCTTGCTACTCCGAGGGACAATCTTACGCACAAGGAGCGTAGCGTGAACATCTATGTCGGGAATCTATCGTACGAAACCACCGAGCAGGATATGGAAGCGGCCTTCACCCCCTTTGGCCAGGTCGATGCCGCTCGACTGATCAACGATCAGTATTCGGGCCGGTCGAAGGGCTTCGGCTTCATCGAGATGCCCAACAATGCCGAGGCCGAGGCGGCGATCCAGGCCTTGAACGGCAAAGAGCTCCAGGGGCGCACCCTCACGGTGAACGAAGCTCGCCCTCGGGAGCCCCGGCAAGGCGGCGGTGGCGGCGGCGGCGGACGCTGGTAAGCCCCCTCCGCTGACGCCGAAATACCGTCCGGGCCACGACCGGCGCCGGTCACCGCCCAACGGAGGCAGGGACAGGACCGTCCCTGCCTCAGCTCAGCACGGCTACAAGGCCGGAATCTTATAGAAGTCCAGGGCGTTGAGCCCGCGAATGCGGGCCTGGTTTTCGGGCGTCAGGCTCCCGATCTTCCCGTTCAGCATCTCGATGAATTTGGGGTAGAAAGCATCGGGATGGGGAAAGTCCGAGCCCCAGATGATGCGGTCCGCTCCAATCCACTCACTTGTCAGCGGCAACACCGCTTCCTCCGGATCGAAGGAGATCCAGCCCTGGCGCCGGAAGTAGTCGGAGGGCTCCATCTTCACGTCGGGGATCGTGTGGCCCAGATGCTCGTAGCGGCCGTCCAGGCGTTCGAGCAGGGTGATCAGCCAACCGCCGCCCGATTCCAGGATCGCGAACCGTAGTTTGGGAAACTGCTCGAGCTTCGCCCCGCAGATGAGCCCGGTCAGCAGTTGCATCGCGTCCACCGGGTGGTTCACCGGAGTTCTGCCAAATACCTGAGCGGCCCCGGGTCCTATCATGTCGAAGTACCGCGCCGACCCGTACATCGTATCGCCGGGGAAGGGATGGAACCCGACGGCCACGTCCAGGTCCTGGCAGGTGGCCCACAGCGGATCGTAGTAGTCGCTCCACCAGCGAGCGTCGGGGTTGGCATGACAGGGCCGCAGGAACACCGCCTTGAACCCGTGCTCCTTGACGCACCGCTCGACCTCGGCGCAGGCGAGCCCGATGTCGTGCACGCCAACGATGTTGACCGTGCCGTAGAGGCGCTTGCGGTCACCGCCGAGATACTCGGCGGCCAGCCAGTCGTTCAGCGCGCGGTTCACCGCCATGTGATATTCGGCGTCGTTGATCCACTGGAGGTTCAGCGTCGGGAAGAGGACGCAGACATCGATCTCCTCCTCGTCCATGACCTTCAGCCTGGCGGCTGGGTCGTTGGCGGAGGGGTTCATCTGGGTGTAGTTGAGGTCCTGCACGTTCCCAATGTCGGCGCCCTGGTTCCAGCGGGCAATCCCGGCCAGACCGGCGACGGCCGTGGCGTTCTGGCGCTGTCCGCCACCCCCGCTCTGGGGCCCGATTTTGTCGTTGTAGTCCCACCAGCCCCTGCCTCGCCAGTACTCTTTCCCATCGTCCTCCTGGACGATCCGAGGCGCCGCGTCCCGGTATTTCGGTTCGATGTATTCCGGAATCGCGAACGGGGGCTCCACGTAGTGCCCATCGGCATCGATATTTCTCCGCTTGGCCTTCGTCTCGGTCGTCATCGTTCTCCTCCTCCATGGCGCGCGGCCGTCGTCCAACCATCCGGCTACGTCGAGCCGCGCCACAATTCGCGTTGGGCGCGTCCAGTATAGTCCTCCACGCAACACGGGGCGATGGAAGCCCGGACCGGCACCGCTTCGGTCATGGCTTGGATCGTGGCGCATTCGCCTGTTGCCTTTCCAACGGCCCGGCGATAGACTGCCTCACATCCAAACCGCGGTCCCGCGATGGAAGGAGCGATCGAATGGGTCAGCTGGTCGACTACAAGGGGCGGATGCTGAATCACGTCGAGATGTTGTACCAGCCGGGCGAGCGGAGCCTGGCGATCAAGGTGTATGAGGCGCTGGGATGCCGCGTCTCGCAGACCGACGGGGAAACCATGGTCGTCCACGTGGCGCCGGACCAGAACGACCCGGTCAACAACGTGCTGTACTCCTCCGAGGTGTCGCCGGAGCAGTGGCAGCTGGAGCAGGAGCTCCGCGCGGCGCGAACGGACAGGCCATCCCTCGCGACCGCGTTCGCGACCTACGACGACAAGCTCCGCAATCACCCTCACGGCATCACCCACTTCGGCATACGCTACCCATCGTTCGCTCGCCTCGAAGAGGCGTTGGAGCGAATGGGACGGGACCTGGACCCGCGGCTGGCGGGCCGCTTGAGCGTCTCCGCCGTCTTCAGGCCCCAGGACGCCGGCGCGAGAAGCGAGCGGCTGATTCAAGCCTTCGTGACCACCGATGTCGTCGCCGCGGGCCTGTTCATGTTGGGGCAGCTCATCGAGCTCCAGGCGCAAGAGCTCGAGTGACGCCTCGACGGCCGACGGAACAAGGGGCCTGAATCTCGCTCCTTGCGCCGGCGGGCCGGCGTTGCGACACGCTGGCGTTAGAATGGCGAGCTTGCGTGGTATAATGCGCGGCAACTCGCAAACGTCCCCAGGAGGCTGACCGGTGACCCGGCAACAGATTCCCGGCTGGCCGGACGATGGCGCGATGGGCCTCTCACGACGGGAGCGCCGGCGGATGCCGAAGTTGGGCCGCCGCCTGCCGGCCCCTCCTTTTCCTTGCCGTGTCCAACCAACGATTCCCCATAGCGAAATGAGGCGGACATGACCACCATTATTTGTGAAGAGCGAATCAACGACATTGGGGGCGCGACCGTCGCCGGGGAGGACCTCTGGCTCCCGGCGTCCGACCTCGATCGGGCCAGTGGATGGACTCTGAAGCCGGAGGGGTTTTGTCTGGGCGACGATTGCGTGCCGATACCACCCGGCCGGGAGGATTCCTTTGTGCGTTCCGGCGCCTTCAATCTCACCAACCTGTGGCGTCACCTTGGAAAGCCCGTCGTCCACGACGAGGCCCGCGAGACGTGGCTCTTCGGCGAAGGGAGCAGCGAGCGCCGGGACGCTCTCACCTCGCTCCAGGCCCCTGACTTTCAGCTTCCGGATCGCGAGGGAAAGCTCCACAGCCTCTCCGACTACGCGGGGAGAAAGGTGTTCCTCACCGCCTGGGCCTCCTGGTGAGGCTGCCGGTATGACCTGTCGGTCTGGCAGGCCCTCCACGACGAGCTTTCTTCCAAAGGCTTGACCGTCATCGCGGTGGCGCTGGACAGCCGGGGTAACGAGGCGGCGGCCCCGTGGATCGACGCCGCCGATCCCTCCTACCTCTGTCTGATAGACCGGACCCATCGCCTCGCCGAGCTCTACGACATCATCAACGTGCCCTCGGCGGTGTGGATCAACGAGGCAGGGCGCATCGTCCGTCCGCCGGAGTCGGCCGGCATGAGCGATGGCGTCGTGAAGGCGATGATCGACGTCATACAGGGCGGACGGGAAGGCGCCTCGGGGAAACTGACGGAAGCGTCCAAGGCGGCGCTCCGGACGGCACGGCAGGGCTACTGCGACGCCGTGCGTGATTGGGTGGAGAAGGGCGACGCCAGCCGGTACGCCCTGTCCGAAGAACAGGTGCTCGCTCGGATGCGGCTGCCCACGGACGAGCACGCCGAAGCGACCGCGTACTTCCACCTCGGGTACTACCTCCATACACAAGGTCGCGTGCCCCAGGCGAAATGGGCCTTGGAACGAGCCGTGGAAAAACGGCCCGAGAGCATCAGCATCCTCCGGCAGTTCGGCGATCTGGAAGAGCCGGGAAGCATGGGCGGCGAGCGGTTTTTCAAGCTGATGCGTTCCCGCGGCAGCCGGCCCCTGTACGAGCCTTCGGACATCCCAACCACTTCTTGACGCCGATTCGTTGGAGCCGTTCCCGGCGTACCCGCCGGACGAGCTGTCGCCTCACGCCATCCGCGTCCGAAAGGGCTGGCGCCGGTGACGCCGTCGGTGTCGGCAACCCTTGGGCCCGACGACCCTTTGGCCCGACGACTCTTTGGCCCGACGAATTGAAGCGACCGCCCGTGGTACAATCCATCGAATCTCGATAGGGGGCCACCCACACAATGGAGTTTCAAGTCGGATATCCTCACCGAATCATTCGCAGCTGGCCCGAATACACCGGGCCGGAATGGATCATGGATTTCGCGAGAAAAGCAGCCGAACTGGGATACTGGGCCTTCCACGTCGGCGACCATCTGGCCATTTCGAAACAGCACGACCAGATCCCGACGCCTTGCTGGTTCGATCCGACGACCTTCCTCGCGTGGCTGGCCACCGAGACGAAGATGTGGCCGGTCATCAACGTTCTGGTCTTGCCGTATCGGAGCCCTTTTCACACGGCCAAACAAGTGGCGACCCTCGACGTCGTCACCGGAGGCAAAGCGATCTTCGGCACCGGCGTGGGCTGGCTCGAGCCTGAGTTCCATCAGCTTGGCATCGATTGGGAGACCCGCGGCGAGGTGACCGACGAGTATATCGAGGCGATCAAAGTCCTTTGGACCCAGGATGAGGCCTCCTATGAAGGCAAGTTCGTTTCGTTCTCCGAGATGCGCTTCTGGCCCAAGCCGGTACGGAAACCCCATCCGCCGGTGTGGATCGGCGGTCAGACCAAGCTATCGCTCTACCGGGCAGCCAAGCACGGCGACGGATGGAACCCGTTCATGTTCGACCTGGACGGCATGAAGCAGGCGCTGAGCTACCTCGACAATTATTGGAACCAAAAAGACACCAGGGAGCGGCCCGAGAATTTTCAGGTCTTGTTCGGCGGCCAGACAAAAGTCCAGGACAGGCCGATCACCGACAATGACCGGCCAAGATTCCACGGCTCGGCGGACCAGATCCTCTTGGACATCGAGGAGCTCGCCGAAGCCGGCATCACCTTCGGCGGAGTTGGCTTCGAAGGCACGACCTACTCCGAGTACATGGAGAACATGGAGCGGTTCGCCATAGAGGTGATGCCCAAGGCCAAGAAGATCGGTCCCGGGCCGCCTTACTAGCTCGGTCAACAAAGTTTTCAAAGGTGTCCTTCTTCGTCGCTCCGCTCCTCCGGCGGCTGAGCCGCAGCATTTTTGGTCCGGAAATACTGCTGCGGCTCAGCCGCCGCAGTTGGGAGAGCTCGCGCCGGGGCGGGATCGGATGGATATTCGGTATCTTCACCGATGACCCGGCCATTTAATTGATGTAGTATGGCTTCGAGCGCACGCCGTGCGAGACCCCGATGCGTCGCCATGTTCAGCCGGGGGATGAAAAATGAGCGAGGCCGAACTGGACGCCCTCTGCGTCAACACGATGCGGTTCCTCGCCGTCGACGCCGTGGAGAAGGCCAACTCAGGCCACCCGGGAACGCCCATGGGGGCGGCGCCCATGGCCTACGTGCTCTGGGACCGCTTCCTGAGATACAACCCGAAGGACCCTCAGTGGCCAGACCGGGACCGTTTTATTCTGTCGCCGGGGCATGCGTCGCTTCTGCTCTACTCCTTGCTCCACCTCACCGGCTACGACCTACCCCTGGAGCAGATTCAGCAGTTCCGGCAGTGGCAGAGCAAGGCGCCGGGCCACCCTGAGCTGGGGGAGACGCCCGGCGTGGAGATGACCACGGGCCCCCTGGGCCAGGGCTTCGCCAGCGGCGTTGGCATGGCCATCGGCGAGCGGTGGCTGGCGGACCACTACAACCGGCCGGGACACGAGCTGTTCAACCACCACACCTACGCCATCGTGTCCGATGGGGACCTCCAGGAGGGCGTGGCCTCGGAAGCGGCCTCTCTGGCGGGCACGCTGAAGCTGGACAAGCTGATCTACCTGTACGACGACAACGATATCTCCATCGAAGGCAACACCAACATCGCCTTCGCCGAGAACGTCGACCAGCGCTTTCAGGCCTACGGCTGGCACGTGATCGGCCCCATCGACGGCATGGACCTGCCGTCGGTCGACCTGTCGATCCGTATGGCGCAACTGGAAACGGTGCGGCCGTCGCTGATCATCTGCCGCACCATCATCGGCTACGGCAGCCCCAACAAGCAAGGCACGGCGGCCGCCCACGGCGAGGCTCTGGGCGAAGAGGAGGTCCGGTTGACCAAGGAGCGGTTGGGCTGGCCCACCGAGGAGCCGTTCACCATTCCTCACGAAGCCCTGGCCCACTTCCGGAAGGCGCTGGAGCGCGGGCGCGAGGCTCAGGCCGATTGGGAGCGCCGCCTGGAGGCCTACCGGAAGGCCTATCCCGCCGAGGCCACACAGCTTGAACTGGACCTTCGAGGCGAGTTGCCCGAGGGGTGGGACCGCGAGCTCGACGGGATGTTCGCCAAAAGCGACAAGGCGATCGCCACCCGGGACGCCTCGGGACGAGTCATGAACGCCATCGTCCACACGGTGCATCCGTTCACGGGCGGGTCCGCCGACCTGGCGCCATCCACCAAGACCACCCTGAAGGACCACGGCCACTACGGGTTCGAAGACTATAACGACCACAATATGCACTTCGGGGTGCGGGAGCACGCCATGGGGGCCATCGCCAACGGCATGGCCCTGCACGGTGGCACGATTCCCTACACCGCCACGTTCCTCATCTTCTCCGACTACATGCGACCGGCCATTCGCATGGGCGCCCTGATGAGGCAGAGGGTCATCTACATCTTCACCCACGACTCCATCGGTCTTGGCGAGGATGGCCCGACCCATCAGCCCATCGAGCAGTTGGCCGGCCTCCGTGCCATTCCCAACCTCGTGGTGCTGCGCCCCGCCGACGCCACCGAGACCGTCGAGGCCTGGAAGATCGCGATGGAGCGGCGTCACGGGCCGACAGTCCTGGCTCTCAGCCGCCAGGCCCTGCCCGTTCTCGACCGCGGAGAGCTGGCGACGGCGGCAGGCGTACACCGTGGAGCGTACGTCCTCTGGGAGGCGGGTCCCAAGCCCGACGTGCTGCTCATGGCCACGGGGTCGGAAGTGCACGCCGTCCTGGAAGCAGGGCGTTCGCTCCAGGGCAAGGGCATCGTCGCTCGCGTGGTCTCGATGCCATCCTGGGAGCTATTCGAAGCGCAAAGTGACAACTATCGGGAGCAGGTCTTGCCGCTGGACGTGCGGGCGCGAGTGTCGCTGGAAGCGGCATCGCCGATGGGGTGGGACCGCTACGTCGGCCTCGACGGCGTGGCCATTGGGATCGACCGGTTCGGCGCGTCCGCCCCGTACAAGGAGATTTACCAGCACCTCGGCATCACCGCCGAGCACGTAGCTCAGAAGGCCGAGCGCGTGGTGGAAAAGATCGCGGCGTCGAGAGGATGAGACCATGACTCATGCGCTTCAAGAGACCCGCAAGCTGGGCCAGTCGATCTGGTACGACAACATGCGTCGAGGGCTGCTGGTCTCGGGAGAGCTAGCGCGGCTCATCGACGACGGCGTCACCGGCTTGACGTCGAACCCCACGATCTTCGAGAAGGCCATCGCCGGAAGCGCCGATTACGACGAGGCGCTGATCGAGCTTACCCGCGCCGGTAAAGACGTTGTCGAGACGTACGAGGCGCTGGTCATCGGCGACATCCAACGGGCGGCGGACCTGCTGCGTCCGATCTACGACGAGACCGGCGGCGCCGACGGCTACGCCTCTCTGGAGGTCAGCCCCAACCTGGCGTATGAGACCGAGGAGACGGTGGAAGAGGCGCTGCGACTGTTCGCGGCGCTGGAGCGGCCCAACGTGATGATCAAGGTGCCTGGAACGCCCCAGGGCATCCCGGCGGTGCGCCGGCTCATCAGCAAGGGCATCAATATCAACACCACCCTGATTTTTTCGCTGGAGGCGTACCGGCAGGTGGCGGAGGCGTATGTGGAGGGGCTGGAGGAGCTGGCCGAGCAAGGGGGCGACGTGGGGAAGGTCGGCGCGGTGGCCTCCTTTTTCTTGAGCCGGGTGGATACACTGACGGACAAGCTGCTCCAGGAGCGTGTGGACGCGGGCAACAGCGACGCGGCGCTTGTCCAGGGCAAGGCCGCCATCGCCAACGCTCGCATGGCTTACCACATGTTTCAGGAGCTGTTCGAGGGCCCGAGGTTCGCGGAGTTGCGAGAGAAGGGCGCCAAGCCCCAACGGCCTTTATGGGCCAGCACCAGCACCAAGAACCCGGCCTACGACGAGCTGATGTACGTTGAGTCGCTCATCGGCCCGAACACGGTCAACACGCTGCCACCCGCTACCCTCACCGCCTACGCCGAGTCGGGCGTCGTCAGGCCGACTCTGGCCGGCCACGTCGCGGAAGCCGAGGCTGCGCTGGCGGCGATCGACCAGGCGGGCGTCAGCATGGAGCGGGTGACGCAGCAGCTTCTGGACGAAGGGGTCAAGTCCTTCGCCGATTCCTTCGACTCCCTCATTCGCAACATCGCCGAGAAGCGGGAGCGGCTGCGCGCCCATTCCGCGGCCTCGCCGCTGGACGGTCTGGGCGACCTGAAGACGGACGTCGAGGCCACGCTGCGGCGGATGGCCGGCGACCGGACCGTACCCCGCATCTGGGATCGGGACCACACCGTCTGGAAACAAGACCCGGCCGAGATCGCCGACCGGCTCGGCTGGCTCCAGGTCACCGAGCGCATGTCCAAGCAGGTCTCGTCGCTGGAGTCGTTCGCGCAAGAGGTCCGAGACGAGGGCATCCGTCACGTCGTGCTCCTGGGCATGGGCGGCAGCAGCCTGGGCCCGGAGGTCCTCCGTCAGACCTTCGGCAGCGCCGAAGGCTACCCCGAGCTCATCGTCCTGGACTCCACCATCCCGGCGGCGGTCCGCCACGTCACCGATGCCATCGACCCGGCCCGCACCCTGTTCCTGGTGTCGTCCAAGTCGGGCTCCACGATCGAGGTCATGAGCCTCTACAAGCATTTCCGCCGACTGGTGGAAGAGACCGTCGGAGCGGACAGCGCCGGCCGCCATTTCGTCGCCATCACCGACGCCGGAACGCCGCTGGAGCGGCTGGCGGCAGACCGGGGCTTTCGTCGATCGTTCCTCAACCCCTCCGACGTTGGTGGACGGTACTCGGTCCTCTCGTATTTTGGCCTGACGCCGGCCGCCCTCATGGGCCTGGACGTTGCCATGCTGCTGCAACGGGCCGACGGCGCTCGGGACGCCGCCCACGAGCAAGGCGAGGCGAATCCCGCTGCGTGGCTAGGCGCCGCCATGGGCACGCTGGCCCAGAACGGGCGCGACAAGCTGACCCTGGTGACCTCCCCCGCGATCGCCGGCTTCGGCCTGTGGGTGGAGCAGCTCGTCGCCGAGAGCACCGGCAAGGAAGGCAAGGGCGTCGTGCCGGTGGCGGGCGAGCCGTTGCTGGAGCCCGCCGCCTATGGGAACGACCGCTTCTTCGTCTACCTTCGGTTGGACGGCGACGACAACGCGCAGCTGGACCAGGCCATTGAACGCCTTGAGTCGTCGGGCCATCCGGTGGCACGCTTGGCTTTGAAGGACCGGTACGACCTCGGTGGTGAGTTTTTCCGGTGGGAGTTCGCCACCGCCGTCGCCGGCGCCATCCTCGGCATCCAGCCGTTCGATCAGCCGAACGTCCAGCAAGCCAAGGACCTGACGGCCCAGGTGCTGGCATCCTACGAGAAGGAAGGCCGCTTACCGGATGTCAGCGCGACGGGTTCGCTGCGGGAGCTGCTATCCGGCGCCAGGCCGGGCGATTATCTGGCCATCATGGCCTATGTTCAAGAGACGCCGGCGGTCGTCGCGCGACTCACGGACCTGCGGCGGGCCGTCATGCAGCGCCACGGCATCGCCACCACGTTGGGGTTTGGCCCGCGTTTCTTGCACTCCACGGGCCAGCTCCACAAGGGCGGGCCGCCCACGGGTCTGTACGTCCAGATCGTCGCCGACGACGCCCACGACCTGCCGGTGCCCGGCGAAACGTACAGCTTTGGCGTCCTGGCAGCGGCCCAGGCCCTGGGCGATCTGAACGCGCTCGAAGCGTTGGGCCGGCGCGTGGCGCGCGTGACGCTCAAGGGCGACGTCGAGACCGGCCTGGCATCCATGGCCATCGAATAGCGCCGTGACGCCTTTGATGGGAAGTATCGGACCCGCGCCACCTCCCAGCGCACCCGAAAGGAGACCCGCATGCAGCTTGGCATGATCGGTCTGGGCCGCATGGGCGGCAACATGACGGAACGTCTGCTGCAAGGCGGCCACCAGGTGGTCGCCTACGATTTCAACGCCACGGCGGTCCAAGCCCTGGTGTCCAAGGGAGCGGCCGGGGCCTCGTCGATCGCCGATCTCGCCGCGAAGCTCGACGCGCCGCGAGCCGTCTGGAGCATGGTGCCCTCCGGTGAGGCCACCGAGCAGACCGTCGCCGCCGTTGGCGAGGCGCTCTCCCCGGGAGACGCGATCATCGACGGCGGGAACTCCAACTACAAAGACACGATGCGGCGATCGGCGGCGCTGCAAGCGAAGGGCATCGCCTACCTGGACGCCGGCACCAGCGGCGGCATCTGGGGGCTCAAAGGCGGGTACAGCCTCATGGTCGGCGGCGACCGCGCCACGTTCGACCGGCTGGAGCCGATCTTCCAGACCCTCGCGCCCGGCGTCGACAAAGGATACGCCCACGTGGGCCCGTCGGGCGCGGGGCACTTCGTCAAGATGGTGCACAACGGCGTCGAGTATGGCCTCATGCAGGCCTATGCCGAAGGGTTTCAGCTCCTGCAGGCGAAGGAAGAGTTCGATCTGGACCTGGCGGGCATCGCCCAGGTCTGGCGCTTCGGAAGCGTCATCCGCTCGTGGCTGCTCGACCGCACCGCCGACGCGCTGGCCGAGGACCCGCGCTTGGAAGCGCTCCAGGCCTACGTGGAGGACTCGGGCGAAGGCCGGTGGACGGTCAAGGAATCGGTGGACCTGGGCGTTCCGGCGCCGGTCATAACCCTGGCCCTCCAGCAGCGGTTCAGGTCCCGCCAGGAGTCGTCGTTCGCCGACAGGTTGCTGGCGGCCATGCGCCAGCAATTCGGCGGCCACGCCGTTCGAAAGGCGAAGTGATGCCGGCAGGCACCACCACGATCGTCATCACCGGCGCGACCGGAGACCTCTCTAAACGCAAGCTGTTTCCGGCGCTGTTCAACCTGAACTTCAAGGGACGGCTGCCGGAAGACGTCCGTTTCATCGGCTTCTCACGCTCCAAATACTCGGACGCGGCCTTTCGCGACTACATGTGGAACGGGGTGCGCGAAGAGGGCGGCATGACCATCGACCGCAGCCAGTGGGATGAGTTCGCCAAGCGGCTGCACTACGTCATCGGCGCGGTGGACAACGCGGAGCAGGTGCTGGGGCTCCGGGAGCGGATCGAGGAGCTGGAGGGAGGCCGCAAACCGGCCAACCGCCTGTTTCACCTCTCTATTGCACCACACCTCTACAAGCCAGCGGTGCTGAACCTGGGGGCGATGGGCCTGGCCAACGAAGACACCGGCTGGCGGCGAATCGTCATCGAGAAACCCTTTGGCCGAGACCTCCCTTCCGCCCGCGACCTGAATGAGACGGTCGGCAACTTCTTCAAAGAGCATCAGGTCTTTCGCATCGACCACTACCTTGGCAAGGAGACGGTCCAGAATCTGCTGGTCTTCCGCTTCGCCAACGCCATCTTCGAACCGCTCTGGAACCGCAACTATGTGGACAACGTCCAGATCACCGTCGCGGAGGAGGTGCCGGTCGGCGATCGCGGCGCCTACTACGACCATTCGGGCGTGGTGCGGGACATGGTGCAAAATCACCTGCTGCAGCTGCTGACGATGGTGGCGATGGAGCCGCCGAGCGCGGCGGACGCGGAGTCGCTGCGCAGCAAGAAAGTCGATGTACTGAAGGCGATCCGCCCGTGGGGAGCGGGAGGAGCGCGGCAGCATGCGGTGCGAGGGCAGTACCACGGGTACCTGGACGAGAAAGGAGTGGCGCCGGAGTCGCAGACGGCGACCTACATCGCGCTGCGGCTGTACATCGACAACTGGCGCTGGCACGGCGTGCCCTTCTACCTGCGGACCGGCAAGGCCTTGGGCCGCAAGGTCTCGGAGGTGGTCGTCCAGTTCCAGCGCCCGCCCCACCTGATGTTCGCGACGGACCCATCGGAAGCGCCCGCGCCGAATGCCCTGGCCCTGTGCATCCAGCCGGACGAGGGGGCCCACTTGCGGTTCGAGGTCAAGGTGCCAGACCAGGGAATGAGCACGCGGTCGGCGGACATGGCGTTTCACTACGGCACGGAGTTCGAGGGGGACGTGTTGCCCGAGGCGTACGAGCGGCTGCTGCAGGACGCGCTGGAGGGGGACGCGGCCCTGTTCATCCGCGCCGATCAGATCGAGGAGTCGTGGCGGGTGGTGGAGCCGCTGCTGGACGACGCCGAAGGGGAGAAGTCGCCGCTGCAGCGGTACGAACCGGGCTCGTGGGGGCCGGACCGGGCGGACGCGCTGCTGGCCCAGGATGGCCGTGCCTGGCTACAGGTGTGCGGGACCCACGCGATGCATCATGTGTAAACTGCACGTCGTCGCGACGCCTGAAAAGAATGCCCGGGCTCTGGCCGGGTTCATCGCCCGATGGGCCGGCCAAGCCATCGCCGACCGAGGCCGATTCACGATCGCGCTTTCCGGCGGGTCCACGCCCCGGCGAGTCTATGAAATCCTGGCCGGCCCGCCCTACGCCTCGCAGGCGCGATGGGACCGATGGCACGTCTTCTGGGGAGACGAACGCTGCGTGCCGCCCGAGGACCCGAGCAGCAACTATCGCCTGGCGAAAGAGGCGTTGCTCGACAGCGTTCCCGTGCCCCCGTCACAGGTCCACAGGATGCGCGGCGAGGAGCCGCCGGAGGAAGCGGCGGAGCGGTATGAGGCAGAGCTGGCGGGGGTGTTGGGGGATGGAACGCCGGAGCTGGACCTGGTGCTCCTGGGCATCGGCGACGACGGCCACACGGCCTCGCTCTTCCCCGGCAGCGCGGCGCTGGAAGAGCGGCGCCGGCATGTGGTCGCCACGCGGACCCGCCACCTTGGAACGTACCGCCTGACGTTCACGCTGCCGCTGATCAACGCCGCCCGGGCCGTCGCGTTCCTCGCCAGCGACGGCAGCAAGGCCGAGGCGGTGAGGAAGAGCATCGAGCCGCGCGCGGGTGAAACGGCGGCGCCCGCTGGGTTGGTGAAGCCGGCCTCGGGCGCGCTCCACTGGTTCCTGACCACCGATGCGGCTCAACAGCTCTCCAGGGTCACCGCATGAGCCCATCCGACTCCAACGACGGCTACCGCCCCATCAGCGACTATGGCCTGATCGGCGACGCTCACTCCTGCGCCCTGGTCTCCTCCGACGGCTCGGTGGACTGGGCCTGCTTCCCGCGTTTCGATAGCCGGTCGGTTTTCGGGCGCCTGTTGGACAAAAACATTGGCGGCCATTTCACGGTGCGGCCTCTGGATACGGTGCGGACCACCCGCCGCTACCTGCCGGCGACGAATATTCTCGAGACGACGTTCCACACGAAGAAGGGAACGGCGGTGCTGACAGACTTCATGCCGGCCCACGGCCACGACCGCCCCGGCGATCCGAACGAGATCTTCCCGGAGCAACAGATCGGGCGCATTCTGAAGTGCACATCGGGGTCGGTGGAATTCGAGGCTGTCTGTCAGCCCCGTTTCGACTACGGCGCCATCGTTCCCCACGCGATGACCCTCAACCCCCACTCCGGTTACGCCCATGGAGGGGCCGACGCCCTGGCGTTTTATAGCTCCGCGCCGATGGAGGTGGAGGACAACGGCTTCGTAGCGAGAGGGCGGATGGACTCGGGCAGCACGGCCTACTTTTCGGCTCGTTACTCGCACCCCACCAATCACGAAATCGAGGTGCTGGGCAGCGCGGAGGTCAAGCTCCGTTTCGAGGACACCAAACGTTTCTGGGAGGAGTGGTCGGCGAAGCTGACGTACGAGGGCCCGTATCGGGACGACGTCCTGCGCAGCGTCCTCACGCTGAAGGCGCTGACCTACGCGCCCACCGGCGGCCTGGTAGCCGCGGCTACCACGTCGTTGCCCGAGGCCATCGGTGGATCCCGCAACTGGGACTATCGGTACACTTGGATCCGTGATGCCGCCTTCGCCCTCTACGCGTTGAACATCGTCGGCTTCGTGGACGAAGCCCGAGCGTTCAAAGACTGGCTCGAGCGGGCCACCGCGGGACGAGCAGCCGACCTCCAGGTGATGTACGGGCTCGGGGGAGAGCGGCGCCTTACGGAGATCGAGCTCCCTCACCTGGAGGGCTATCGCCGCTCACGCCCGGTGCGGATCGGCAACGGGGCCCACTCGCAGTTTCAGCTGGACATCTACGGGGAGGTGCTGGACTCGGCACACCTCTACCGCAAATACGTCGGCGGGTTTGACGATGAGTACTGGGAGTTCTGCCGCGACGTGGCCCAGTTCGTCATGGACCACTGGAAGGAGCCCGACGACGGGATCTGGGAGACGCGAGGGGGGCGGCAGCACTTCGTGTTCTCCAAGGTGATGTGCTGGGTGGCGCTGCACCGGGCCGTGCTGACGGTGCGCGACACAGGGCGCGACGGAGACGTCATGCAATGGCGGGCGGTGATGGAGGAGATCCGGCAGGAAGTGCTGGAAAAGGGGTACGACCCCGAAGTGGGGGCTTTCGTCCAGCACTACGGCAGCAAGACCCTGGACGCCTCGAACCTGATGCTTCCCCTGGTCAGGTTCATCAAGGCCACCGATCCCCGCATGCGCTCCACCATCGAGAAGACCGCCCAAGAGCTGACCAGCCCTTCGGGGCTGGTCTACCGTTACCGGGACTACGACGATGGAATTGGAGGCCAGGAGGGGGCGTTCACGCTGTGCTCCTTCTGGCTGGCCGACAACCTGATCTTGCTCGGCGAGACGGACCGGGCCCGGGCCATGTTCGAGAACCTGCTGGGCCACGCCAACGACCTGGGCCTGTTCAGCGAAGAGGTGCTCCCGGAAACCGGCGAGATGCTGGGAAACTTCCCCCAGGCCTTCACCCATGTGGCGGTGATCAATACCGCGGTCCAGCTCCGGAAGGCGGTGCAACGAGCAGCCGTGTGATCTCCTGGAAGCCGGCGAGCGTGGGTGGCTCCGCGAACCCGGCCGAGAATCTTTCTTCCAGATCCACGCATCGAATCATGCAGCGATTCGCCCAGAACCCTCCGCCCTCCAGTAGGACATGGGGCCGCATGGGTGCGTCGAGTTCAACGCTGCGCCGGGCAACCGGCGGCAAAAAAGGAGCCGTGCTGTGACCCACGGTAGCGCCATCCCGGAGAAACGAACCGCCGATTCCATCTTCTACGAGCTGACTCGCAGCTTGTGTCCCGAATGCAACGCCTTGATCGACGGCGAGATTCACCTGAAAAACAACAAGGTGTACCTGCGAAAACGCTGCCCCGACCACGGCCGGTTCGAGGCGCTGCTGTCCACCGACGCTGAAGGTTATGTCAACTCGCTGAAGTACAACAAACCGGGCACGATCCCTCTCGAGTACCAGACCGAGGTCAAGGACGGCTGCCCGTACGACTGCGGCCTTTGCCCCGAGCACAAGCAACACACGTGCCTGGCCCTGATCGAGGTCAACACCGGCTGCAACCTGGCGTGTCCCACCTGCTTCGCCGACGCCGGCCCCGGTTACAACCTGACGTTGGACCAGGTCGAACGCATGCTGGATACCTTCGTCCGGGCCGAGGGCGATCCTGAAGTGTTGCAGTTTAGTGGAGGCGAGCCCACGCTGCACCCTCAACTGTTCGAGATGGTCCGCATGGCCCAGGAGAAGGGCATCCGCCATGTGATGATCAACACCAACGGGCGGCGCATTGCCCGGGACGCCGAGTGGGCGCGCCGCCTGGGCGAGCTGCGGCCGATGATCTACCTCCAGTTCGACGGACTGGAGGACGAGACCTATGTGAAACTGCGCGGCGAGGCGCTGCTCGACGAGAAGCTGGCGGCCCTGGACCGGCTGGCGGAGCTGGACCTGCCGACCATCCTCGTCGCCGCCGTCGAACGAGGGGTCAACGAGCACGAGGTGGGCGGCATCATCGAGTTCGGCCTGAAGCATCCGGCGGTCCGAGGGGTGAACTTCCAGCCGGTGACCCACACCGGCCGTCACCTGCCCTTCGACCCCATGGACCGGGTGACGATCTCCGAGATCGTCGAACGCATCGAAGCCCAGACCGGCGGCACGTTCGTCAAGAGCGACTTCGTGCCGGTGCCGTGCTGCCACCCGGCCTGCCAGTCGATCACGTATGCTTACGTGGACGGTGAAGAGGTGGTCCCGCTGCCGCGCCTGATCAACGTCGACGAGTACCTGGACTACATCACCAATCGCACCTGGCCCATCCCCTGGCCCGATTCGGGCGAAAACATCCAGGAGGCGCTGGAGGGGCTGTGGTCGGCCACCGCGGTGCCGGGGACCGACGGCGTCGCCGACAAGTTCAGCTGCGCCACGTGCAACATCGATCTGCCCCTGGACGGCCACAATCTGACCAAGCACATCTTCGTCGTGAGCATCAAGGACTTCATGGACCGCTACACCTTCGACGTGAAGAAACTCATGAAATGCTGCGTCGAGTTTCTCACGCCCGACGGCCGCATGATCCCATTCTGCGCCTACAACAACGTCGGGTATCGAGAGGAGGTCCGCGAGGCGTTGAGCAAAGAGCGCGTGCGGTCGGCCCTCGCGCGGTTCAACCAGGCGAAGACCGCCGGGTAAGCAACGGCATGTGGTCGTTATGGCCCGTCCCCATCCGCCTGCCCGCGGCCGAGATCGAGATCCAGGCCGACCGGCGGCTGGCGTTCCAGGTGCTGACGGCCTGGGGCGCCGCGGGTCCCGGCGGCGAGTCCGGCTCGCGAGTCCTGCGCGAGGACGGCGCCCGCAAGCTCATCGAGTTTCGTACGCCGATCAAAGGGCTGTTCGGCAGGACAAACGTCCACCGCACCGTCGAGTGGGTCACGACTCACGAGCCGGACCGCATCGATTTTACCGGGGAGCAGGGGCCGTTGCCGCTGCTGCGCGATCGCTTCGTCCTCGAGGAGTGGGGGGCCTGCACCCGCATGCGTTACGAGAGCACGTTCGGCGTGCGAGGATGGCTCGCCGGGTGGCTGGTCGGCAAGCTGTACGTCGCGCCCATGTTGAAGCGCTTCATGCGCCACCATCTGATCGAGATGAAAGAGACCATCGAGAGCCGGGCCAGGCGCAGCAAAATCTACCCGCAGCAGCCCTGCCCGACGCCGGAGGGAGCCGATGACCCTGCCCAATGACCTCGACCTGGCCGGCTGTTGCTCGGCCGCCTACAGCCACCCAGCGGCTCGCTGGCTCTTGGGCGATTCCTATCACCCCGGCGGCCTCGCCCTCACGTCCCGCCTGGTGGAGTTGGCCGGGATCGAGGGTGGCGCTCGCGTGCTGGACCTCGGCTGCGGACGGGGCGCCAGCTCGGTGCACCTGGCGAAGAGCTTCGGCTGCCACGTCGTCGGCGTCACCCTGGAGACGGACCTGGTCGAGGCCGCCCGCGCCCAGGCCCGGGAGAGCGGCGTCGAGCAGCGAACGACGTTCATCCAGGGCGACCTGTACCACGCCTCCCTCGAGCCGGGCAGCTTCGACGCCGCGATCATGGAGTGCGTGCTCTCCATTCTGCCTGACAAGGAGGGGGCGCTTCGCTTGGTTGCAGAAACGCTCCGGCCCGGCGGACGCCTGGGACTGACCGACGTTACCGTCGAAGGCCCCCTGCCGCCAGAGCTGCACGGCATCCTGGCCGTGGCCGGGTGCGTCGGCGACGCAAAGAGCCTCGAAGAGTACCGGGACCTGGTTTCCGGGACCGGCCTCGTCGTCGAGCACACCGAAGACCTGCAGACCGTCGCCGCCCAGTTCCTGAAGGGCCTCCGAGACAAGCTCCTGATCGCCGAAATAGGGGCCAAACTCGGCAAGCTTCCCATCGAGCCGTCGCTGGTGGACCGGGCCAAGGACCTGCTGCGCAAGACCCTCGACCTCGTCACGCAGGGTGCGCTGAGCTACGGCCTGGTGGTCGCCCGCAAGCCGGCGTAGCGTCGCTCCCTGCCTCACGCGCCCGCGAGACTCCCCGCCGTCCCATCGCGCCGCGCCGCGTTGAAGCGTGCCTCTCGACTTCGTTGTCGTCGAGCCACATCGGGCCGCGCCAAGCACCCGCGCCGCCGAGTGACGCAGACGCAGGTGGATTCGTTCGAAATTGGCCAGCGGGGGATTGACACGCACACACGCCAGTAATAAAAAGAAGGAACGTTCGTTTACAAATCGAACGAGCATTCGCTGTGCAAGGACGTACTCCGTGCCAAAGATTACCCAGGCTCACCTGGAAGCGCGCCGCCGGCAGATCCTCGACGCCGCCTTCGCGTGCTTCGCTGGCCAGGGGTTCCGCCAGACCACGATGCAAGACATCTGCCGGGAAGCGGACCTGAGCGCCGGCGCGATGCACCGGTAATGCTCTGGCAAGTAAGCAATCATCGCCGCCAGCTGCGAGCACTGCCATCAGCAGCACATCGCCCAACTGGCTCGACGCCGTGAAGGAGACCCATCGAGTCCAGAGGCCGGGCGGCTATTTCGTCTACGTCGATCTTGTCTTGCCAACGCTGCTGACCACTATCGGGAGGTCGATCTTTCGCGTGTGGGACGGACGGCGGCTCAGTGACATCGAATCGAATCTATACAACGGACGGTTTTCCAAGCTCCACGCCTCGCTATCCCGGATGCTCATCGAGAACCGGTACGAGTCGGTATGGCAGAAGCGGTAGATTCCCGAGAGGAGCGACATGCCTTTTCGTCTCAGCACTGAGTCCCTTGCCCGGCAGAGCGCGCGCAGGCCCTGGACGACCGTGGCCCTGTGGGCGATCGCGTTCGTCGCCGCTCTGCTCCTCATCGCGACGCTCCTGGGCGACGCGCTGACATCGCAGATCGACTTTACCAACAGACCGGAGTCCAAGCGCGGCGACCTGCTGCTGGACGACCGCCTGCGCGACGAGCGGCAGGCCCGGGAGATCGTCATCGTACGCTCCACGGAGCGGAGCGTGGACGATCCGGCGTTTCGAGCCTTCGTCACCGGGCTGTTCGAGGAAATCACCTCGCTGGGCCCCGAGATCGTCGAGCCGGGCTCCGCGGCCAATTTCTACCTGACCGGCGACGCGTCATTGGTCTCGCCGGACCGGCGCACCACCATCATTCCGTTCCTCATGGCCGGCGATCTCGACGACGCCGTCGACAACGTGGATCGGGTGCACGACACGGTCGCCGCCGCCATGGAGACAGACGGGTTCGAGGTCTTTAGCACCGGCATCGCCAGCGTCAGCCGGGAGACGTTCGAGATCCTCGGCGAAGACCTGGTGCAGGGAGAGACCATTGGCATCGTCATCGCCCTCATCATCCTGATAGCCGTTTTTGGCACAATCGCCGCCGCTCTGCTCCCGCTGTTGCTGGCCGCTGTCGCCATCGTCATGGCCCTCGGCCTCGCCGCTGTCGTCGGTCAGTTTATCGAGCTCTCGTTCTTCATCACCACCATGATCGTGATGATCGGGTTGGCCGTGGGCATCGACTACTCGCTGTTCATCGTCGAGCGTTACCGCGAGGAGCGCCGGGGTGGTCTGGAAAAGGTCGAGGCCATCGCCCGGGCCGGGGCGACGGGCAGCCGGACCGTGCTGTTCAGCGGGGTGACGGTCGTCCTGGCGCTGATCGGCATGGTGATCGTGCCCACCACCATCTTCCAGAGCCTGGGCTTGGGCTCCATCATGGTCGTCATCATGGCCGTGGCGGCGTCACTGACCCTTCTGCCGGCGGTGCTGAGCATCGTGGGCGACCGGGTCAACAAGCTCCGGGTTCCGTTCTTCGGCAGGCAGCAGACAGCCACGGCCGAGAGTGATGCCGGCGGATTCTGGTACTGGGTCGCCCGCACCGTGATGCGCAGGCCGTTGCTCAGTATGACCCTGTCGGTAGGACTGCTCATCGCCGCGGCCGTGCCGTACTTCGACATCAACCCGGGGTTCGCCGGCATCGACACGCTTCCCGAAGGACTTCAATCGAAGACGGGGTTTCAGATCCTCGACCGGGATTTCTCGGCGGGACGCATCACGCCGGCGGATGTGGTCATCGACGGCGATATCGACTCACCGGAAGTTCGCGCTGGAATCGACCGCCTGACCCGCTCGCTGGCCCAAGACGACGCGTTTGCTCCACCGCTGCCGCTCGAGGTGAATCCGGCCCGCGACTTGGCCCTCCTCCCAGTCCCCATCAACGCCGATTCCAACAGTGATGCCGCCATCGACGCGGTCAAACGCCTGCGCCGGCAGCACGTCCCCGACGCTTTCGACGGTGTGCCGGGCCAGGTGCTGGTCACCGGCGAGACGGCGTTCGCCATCGACTTTTTCCGCCTCATCAGCGACATCACGCCCGTCGTCTTCGGCTTCGTTCTCGGCCTCACGTTCTTGCTGTTGACGCTGGTCTTTCGGTCCATCGTCGTGCCCATCAAGGCCATGATCCTCAATCTGCTTTCGGTCGGCGCCGCTTACGGCATGCTGGTGCTGGTCTTCCAGAAAGGCGTTGCCACCGGCTTCTTCGGATTCCAGCAAGTGGACACGATTGAGGCCTGGATCCCGTTGTTCCTGTTCTCGGTGCTGTTCGGACTGTCGATGGACTATCACGTCTTCATGCTGAGCCGGATCCGAGAGCGGTTCGACCGGACCGGCGACAACGCCGACTCCGTCGCCTTCGGACTTCGCTCGACGGGCAAGATCATCACAGGCGCGGCCTTCATCATGGTGGCCGTTTTCGGCGGCTTCGCCAGTGGACGGCTGGTCAGTTTCGAGCAGATGGGCTTCGGGCTCGGCGTGGCGATCTTGCTGGACGCCACCATCGTCCGCATGGTCCTGGTGCCGTCGACGATGCGGTTGCTGGGCAACGTCAACTGGTACTTCCCAACGTGGTTGCGTTGGCTTCCCGACGTCCGCGTGCAGCCGGCGGCGGCGCGGCCCACCGAGTCGTCCGGCGAGTGACGGGGGCGGAGTCGATCGTTCCGGCGGCGTGGCTGGCGCCGGGAGACTCACCCTTGACCGTCAGGCGTGCATCGAATCCAATGAGTGCTGGGATGTCTTGAAGATAACCGCCGGGGAAGTCCCGGCCTCACCGGCGATTCAGAGGCCCCGACCAGGAGGGAAACGATGCCGCGAATCAAGGTTTTCAGCGCCGTCTGGTGCCCCTACTGCAAACGACTCAAGAAATTCCTCGGCGAGCAGCGACTCCCGTACGAGAACGTCGACATCGATGAGGACGCGGATGGGCGAAAGAAGCTGGAGGAGCTCCAGAACGGCGGGCGCACCATTCCCACGGTGCTGTTCGAGGACGGCAGCTTCTCCATCAACCCCAGCCCGCGGGAGCTAATGGACAAGCTGGGGATGACGACCAGGGCCGGGGGTGACTTCTACGACACCATCGTCGTCGGGGGCGGGCCCGCGGGCCTCACCGCGGCCATCTACCTGGCGCGAGAGGACATCTCGACGCTGGTCATCGACCGCGGAGCATTGGGCGGCCAAGCGGCGATCACCGAGAACCTGGACAACGTGCCCGGCTTCCCAGAGGGCATCGGCGGCTCCAGCCTCGCCGACCGGCTGGCCAAGCAGGCGAGCCGTTTCGGCGCCGAGACGCTGGTGGCCCAAGAGGTTACCGCCGTCGCCTTCCGCGACGGCTTCAAGTTGATCACCACCGCCTCCGGCGACTCCTACTGCGCCAATGCCCTGGTGCTGACGCCTGGCTCCACGTACCGGCGGCTGAACATCCCCGGCGAGGACAGCTTCATCGGCGCCGGCATCCATTTCTGCGCCACCTGCGACGGCCCGTACTACGTCGGCAAGGAGATCCTGGTCATCGGCGGCGGGAACAGCGGCGTCCAGGAGGGCATTTTCCTCACCAAATTCGGATCCAAGGTGACCATCGTCGACCACTTAGACAAGCTGAGGGCCAGCCCCGTCCTGACAGACCGGGCATACGCCGATCCCAAGATCGAGGTGTTGACGAACACGACGGTGGACGCATTCGAAGGCGACGACCGGCTGCGGACGGTGGTGCTGCGGGACGTCAAGACCGGCGAGACGCGCCGGGTCCACCCGGCCGGGGCCTTCATCTTCATCGGCCTGGACCCTAACACGGCGTTTCTCAAGGGCTTTGTCGACCTGGACGACTGGGGTTACATCAAGAGCGAGCCGGACCTGGCCACCAACGTGCCCGGCGTGTACGCTGCGGGCGACGCGCGATTGGGCAGCACCAAGCAGGTGGCCTCGGCTACCGGCGAAGGCGCGACGGCGGCCCTCATGGTCCGGCACTACCTGGAGCGCACCAAGCAGGCGACCGGCATCGACCCGGCGACGGCGATAACGGCCGTGGGCTAGTCCATCCGGCGTATTCCGCTATCGAGCGCCGGCAGGCTATCCAGCACCGCCGCGACCGCCTCGGGGACCATCTGCCGCCAACGCTGGTCGCCGGCGGCCAGCAGGCGCCGAATCTCCGACGCCTCGATCCCCTTCTTGATGCCGGGGTCCAGCACCTCCACGGCGTAGCCGGCCGCCTGTATGCGCTCGACCTTAGCCCGTTCCCATGACGAGAAGACCCGCACGAAATGGACCAATCGCTCGGACGGCGGCAGGTAGTGCCGCCACTTCGCCGGCTCGTGGATGTGAAACGGGATGACCAGGAGCCGATGCGGGTCGATGCCCTCATCCCGTAACGAGCCCAGCACCATCTGCAGCCGCTGGAAGAAGGTGTAGGGGTTGTTCTCGGTCAGGTGGCGATGGAGGCTGGTGGACTCGGGCGAAACCTCCGACGGGTCGGGGTTGGTGATGCCGACGATCAATCGCCGGCAGCGTTCCGCAGCTTTGCGGGCGTACTCCAGATGCTCGTTATGGAACGGTTGAAACCGCCCGTGGACCATCCCGTACTCGGCAGTCATCTCTTATCGGCCGGTGACAGCCTCCCCCGTTCGTGTCCGCTGGACGGTCCCGTCCCGGCGCCGATCTCCTGAAGAGCCAGAGCCGCCGCGCCGACCAGCCCAACGTCGTCGCCGAACTGCGACACCACGATCTCCAGGTCGTCCAGGAAACCGGGCATCGCCTGTCGCCGCAGCTCGTCGAGGACCGATTTTTCCAGCATCGCCCAATTTCTCGATACGCCGCCGCCGATGATAAACTTCCGCGGATTGAATAGGTGGATCAACGAGGCCAACCCCAGGGCCAGGTCGCGCCCAACGGCCTCGATCAGCTCCCCCGCGAAGGCATCGCCCTGGGCGGCCGCTTGAAACACCTGCTTCGCCTCGATGCTCTCGACATCGCCCCCCGAAAGCTCTGCGAGGGAGCTCCGCCGGCCTTCCCGCAGCCCCGCGACGGCTCGCCGGGCGATGGCCCCGCCCGAGACGTAACTCTCCAGGCACCCAATGTGGCCGCAGGACGCCGGGGCGCGCTGCCATGGAGCGGGGCGTCTTGCGATGATCATGTGCCCTATCTCGCCCCCCAACCCTCGAGCGCCTAACAGAAGCCGGCCTCCGGTGATCACTCCGGCGCCGACCCCGGTGCTGATGGTCAGGTAGATCATGTCGCCGACGCCCTTCCCGGCGCCGAAGACATGCTCGCCCAGCGCGGCGACGTTCGCGTCGTTCCCTACCCAGACGGGCACGCCAAACCGCTCCGCCAGCATGGACTTGAAAGGAACCACCTGCCACCCGGTCAGGTTGGGTGGCCGATGCATCACGCCTTCCAGGTCCACCGGCGAGGCCAGGGCCGCGCCGACGGCCATCGGCGGTGCCGCTCCGGCCTCGTCGAGCAGGCCCTGCGCCATGTCCCGGATGCGCTGGGCCACCCGCTCCGGGCCCTCTTCGGACCTGGTCTCCTCGGCGACCCGCCGGACCACGCTGCCTTGAGTATCAACCAGGGCCACGCGCAAGCGCGTGCCGCCGAGGTCTATGGCAACGATGGGTTCGATGACGGCCATGCGCGACGTTCCTACTGAAGCTCGACCCAGTATAGCATCGGGTGGCTGAGCCACATCAGCATTTCCGGCCGACGCGGACGATAGCGGATACGCCGGTGGCTGAGCCGCAGCAACATTAGGCCGGAAATATTGACGTAGCTCAGCTACCTAGTCCAGGCTGAAACCGACGGCATGGGTCTCGCAGGCGTTGGCATGCTCCGAGACGTAGCCATACGCCGAGGTGGCCGCGAGGGCGCCCTGGGCAGCGGCGGTGATGGCCTGTTTCAAGTGACCTGAGGCATTGGTCACGTCGCCGGCGGCGAACACGCCCTCGACGTTGGTCTGCATGAGCTTGTCGACGTCGATCTCGTTCTCCTCGGTCAAGCTCACGCCCAACTGCACGGCCAGGTCGGCGTTGGGGTCGGCGCCGATCTCGACGAAGACGCCGTCCACGACAAGCTCATTCGGGCCATCGCTCCGCCGGTCCAGGACCAGGCCGCTGAGGGTCTCGCCGCCTTTCAACTCGACGACGTTGGCCTGGAAGACCGGCTGGGCGTTGGAGCTCTCCTCCAGCTTTTTCACATTGACCGGCTCGGG
>JACZVV010000054.1 GCA_022572465.1 Chloroflexota bacterium | reverse complement strand
ATTGCGGTGGATCGTGCCGGGGCTGCCGCGCCGGCTCGCCTTGCGAATTGCCCCGTCGACGGAGCGTCGAGGCCGTGGCCGACGCCATCGATGCGCTGGTGCGGAACTGCGGCTACCGCGAGATTGGGCTCCAGGCCCCCGATGGCGACGACTACGAGCCGCTGATGGAGATCGCCCGGGCCGTCAGGACCAAGTATCCGGTTGGAGAGCTGACGTTGTTCCTCCCGCCCATCCAGATCCCCCACGATGGACCTCCGGACCGAGCGCTGGCCTCCGCCGAGATGGCGTTCAGGATGGGGTGGAGTGGACTGCGGTATCGCTGGGTGCTGGGCCGTCCCGCCGGCGAGGGCGACCGGCAAGTCGATATCGTGCAGCTCGTGGCCCTTACCCAGGAGACCGGCCGCCGAATCTTGGGCCGTAGGCCAAAGGTCCGCGTCGAGGCGTCGTACCACCGGCCCAGGCCCCAGACGCTGTCGGAGCGCTCGGCTACGATGCTGCCCGTGGACGAGCTCCAGAAATTACAGACCGACCTCCGCAAGGGACTGCGCAAATTGGGGGCCCATCTCTCTGCGCCCGATCCCCAGGCCGCGGAGGTCGAGGCGGCGCTGGCCATGGGCGACCGGCGCGTCGCCAACGTGATCTTCCAAGCGTGGCGGTTGGGATGCACCTTCGACGGCTGGAGCCAGCGGTTCGATTCGTCGCGTTGGGACGAGGCCTTCCGCCTGGCAGGAGTTGGCCCCGATTTCTTCATCCGGCGGCCCCGCTCGGACCAGGAGACCCTCCCGTGGTCCCATATCTGGTCGTCGGGGGCCGGCGAATCCACCAACCCCGCAAACGACGCTCTCCCAGTGGCGTGCGCGGAGCAACCGTGCCCTGTTTGCCGGTATCTGGAGGATAGCGAGCTTCCGGCGCCGGCTCATGCCGAGGACGACCCCGCGCATCCAGCGCCAGGGGCGATGGCGGACCGCTGCTGATTCGACTGGCTGGACCCGGACGTTCCGTCTCCTCGACACCCTGCAGGGGCTTGCGTGGCTAGCTATACTTGCTTAAAGTAAGTGCTGAGGCCCAACGTCTCAGCGGTCCCAGCCCGGCTGGCGGGCGCTTGGGCCAGCACAGCCCCCGTTCGACGGCGGGCTGCGGACACGGATGTCGGATGGCGGCCCAAGATAGGCGATCAAAGTACGATAACTACAAAATATGCTATGTTACAGGTGCAACTCCCGATATCATGGAGAAAACCCTCGAAGCCCCTTGCTTTCCTCACGGGCGGGGTGTTAGGATAGTACCGGCGTTAAACGAAGCGCTGGATTTCAACGGTCACAGCACAAGGAGGGGGTATGGTCGCGAAAATCGAGCAAACGTCGTTTGACCTGCTAGGCAAGAGGTGGTCGGCCCTGATCGTCCAGGATCTGACCCGAGGGCCCCGCCGGTTTCGTGAGCTTCTGACGTCGTTGGGGCGGATCAACGACAAGGTCCTGTCTCAGCGGCTGAAAGAGCTGGAAGGGCGAAGGATCATCGATCGGCGGGTGTTTGCCGAGGTCCCGGTGCGGGTCGAGTACACGCTGACCGACAAGGGCATGGCGCTGGTCGGCGTGATCGAAGCCATGGTGGACTGGGACGCCAATTGGGCCAACGGGTCGGCGGAACCGCTCAGGACGAACGGCGTCCAGGCAAAGGCTCCTGCAAAAGCGCCCGCCAAGCCCGTTGAGGAGTCGCTGCCGGAGGTCAAGGCGGAGACCGCCGCTCCAGAGCCGGAGCCAGAGAAGCCGGTTCGAGAGACGGTGCCGGTGTCGACGCTGAAGTCGGAACTGGAGGAGCTTGCGCGCGAGGGCGATCAGGCCGGAAAGACTGGCCGCGCCGCCGACGCCCGGGTGCCGTTCTGGAAGCGATTAGGCCTGTGATGAATTCTCCGCGTATGCTATCCTGACTGGGCGGCGCGCGGAGCAGCAACTTGGATTTTTTCGGTATTGGAGCCCTTGAGGCGCTCGTCATCTTGGTCGTCGCCCTCCTTGCCATCGGGCCGGAGCGGCTGCCTAAGGTCGCGCGGCGCTTGGGGTTGTTGATTGACCAGGCGCGCCGGTCCGTCGCCGAAGCCCGCGAAACTTTCCTGATGGACATCGATCTGGACGAAGGCGAGAAGCCGGTCGCGGCCGACCGGCGCAGCACCGGGAGCGAGGTGGAGAGCTCGCCTTCCGACCCATCTTCCGTATAAGAAAGGCTCCGGGAGATGGCCGACCAATCGATGTCCGTGACCGGGCACTTGGCCGAGTTGCGTCGCCGCGCGATCGTCTCGGTTATCGCACTCGTCGCCGGGGTGATCGCCGCCTTCGTTTTCCGGGACCGCATCTTCGATATCCTGACCCGTGCCGGCGGCGACCCCCAACTGTATTTTTTTACCCTCACCGGCGCCATTGGCCCCACGATGAAGGTGGCGATGCTGGGAGGCTTCATCGTCGCCCTCCCGGTTGTGGTGCATCAGTTCGTCGGATTCATTGCCCCTGGTTTGACCGGCAGAGAGCGGCGGTATCTCTACCTGCTGTTGCCGGGGGTGGCGCTCTGCTTCATGGCAGGCGTCGCCTTCGCCTACTTCGTGCTGGTGCCGTCTATCGTCGACTTCCTCCTGAACTTCGAAGCCGCCGGGGCGAGAGGGCAGCCCAGCCTCGAAAGCTACATCAACACCGTCATCGCTCTGCTTTTCTGGATGGGCGTTGCCTTCGAGACTCCGTTCCTCATGTACTTCATGACGCTCATCGGCATCGCCAACCCCGGGTTTTTCGCCAGGCAGCGGCGGGCGTGGATCGTCATCTCGTTCGTTCTGGGGGCCGTCATCACGCCGACCTTCGACCCCATCAATCAGTCGATGGTCGCCGGCCCCTTCATCGTGCTGTACGAGCTGGGCATCTTGCTTTCAAGGCTCGCTGCTCGCAAGCAGCGGAGGCGCGGGCCGACGGTGTCCTAAGGAGGAGGGGCGGCGCTCAGTTCTGCTTCCGACGGGCGGTCGAGGCTACTCAGGGGTGGCGTTGGCGGACAAAAAAGAAGGAGGCATACGACCGCCCCCCTGCTCTCACGAAAGCCGCTCCGCTTCTCAGTGCTGGAGAGGTTCCCCCGAGTCCGTTTCGGACCGCGATTTTGACGACTCGGACACCTTGGGCTCCTCATCGTCGGACTTGCCCATGATGCCGTTCTTGAACTCGCGTATGCCTCGGCCCAACGAGTTGCCCATTTGCGGCAGCCGGCTCGCTCCGAAAAGCAGGGCCAAGATACCCAAGATGATTATGATCTCCGGCAATCCGAAACTGCGAAACATGATCGAACCCCCTGCCACCGCACGTCGTTCACGTCTCGATACCATCGTATCGATTCGAGCGCTGGCAGTCAAGGAACGGGTTTCGATGCAGCTACCGGCGGTGTCCGGGTGGCCGGTAACTCTGATGTTCCTGGAGCCGTGTTATCATAGAAAGAGGTCAACTGCGCCGAATACGAAGGAAATCATGGACCCAGAACAAGATCGTGTCGGAATCTTTATCGATGGCAGCAATCTCTACCACAGCCTGGAGGAGAACTGCGGGCGGATGGACCTCGACTTCGAGGGGTTTGTCTACAAGCTCCTGGCGGGACGGTCCCTGTTCCGCACCTACTACTACAACATTCTCCAAAATGGCGACCGCAATCCCCAAGGAGCTCAGGAGCAGCAGAAATTCCTCGCCAGTCTATACAGCATCCCGCGGCTGGAGGTCCGTTTGGGCACCACCAAGTATCGCGGGGACCAGCTGGTGGAGAAAGGCGTGGACATCATGGTGGCCACCGACCTCCTCCGGTACGCCTGGGACGACCTGTACGACGTGGCCATCCTGGTGAGCGGTGACGGCGATTTCGCCTATGCCGTGCAGGCGGTCAAGGACAGCGGGAAATACGTCGAGATCGCCGCATTCCCCGCCAACCTCTCGTGGGACATGGCCCAGATTGCCGACGACCGCCATTTTTTCGACCAGGACTATTTCAAGGACCTGTGGGTCGGCTCGGGGAGAACGCAATCCGGCCACCGGCGCCGGCGTCGTCCTCCGCGCAAGGGCCCTGAAGGCAACCCCGTCGGCTGACGCGGGCCGCGCTACAGCCCCCGTCGGCGTCCGCTGCGGCGTCGCGACGAAGGGTTCGTCTCGTAAAGAGCCGTCTCGATCCCGGTCCCGGCTGCGACGACGCGTTCCCCCTGCTGGGCAATGCGAGCGTCGTCGTCCAGGACCATGACCTTGCGCAGATCGATCACCTGGTCGCGCAACGCGGCGGCCTTCTCGAACTCGAAGTCCCGCGCCGCCTCCTTCATCCGCCGCTCCAGGTCCTTGATCAGGCGTGCGATCTCTGCCTTGGGCATCTCCGACGTGATCGTGTAAGGCGACTGCTTTTCGGCGATCGCCCGCACCCGCTGCGTGATGTCCTTGATCGACTTTTTGATTCCCTGGGGCACGATGCCGTTCCGCCGGTTGTGCTCGTCCTGGATGCGGCGCCGCCGTTCGGTCTCGTCGAGAGCCTGCCGCATCGAGTCGGTGATCGTGTCGGCGTACATGATCACCAGCCCGCTTTCGTGGCGGGACGCCCGGCCGATGGTCTGGATCAGGGAGCTGCTGGCGCGGAGAAAGCCCTCCTTGTCCGCGTCGAGGATGGCCACCAGGCTGACCTCCGGCAGGTCCAGCCCCTCGCGCAGCAGGTTGATCCCAACCACCACGTCGTACACCCCCAGCCGCAGGTCCCGCAGGATCTCGCTGCGCTCCAGGGTGTTGATCTCCGAGTGGAGATAGTGGGTCTTGATGCCCATCTCCTTGAGGTAGTCCGCCAGCTCCTCGCTCATGCGTTTCGTCAGGGTGGTCACCAGCGCCCGCTCGCCCCGTTGCACCCGGACCTGGATCTGGTGCAGCAGGTCGTCGATCTGCCTGTGCGTCGGCTTTACCTCGATCATGGGGTCCAACAGGCCCGTGGGCCGGATGACCTGCTCGACTACCTGCTGGCTGACCTGGAACTCGTAAGCGGCGGGGGTCGCCGAGACGAACACGACCTGGTTGATGTTTTCGTCGAACTCATCGAAGTTCCACGGCCGGTTGTCCAGGGCCGAGGGGAGGCGAAAGCCGAACTCAACCAGCGTCTCCTTGCGCGAGCGGTCGCCGTGGTACATGCCGTGCAGCTGAGGGATCGTCATGTGCGACTCGTCGATGAAGAGGAGAATGTCCTCGGGGAAATAGTCCAGAAGCGTCGATGGCCGGCTGCCGGGGAGCCGACGCGCCAGGTGCCGCGAGTAGTTCTCGACGCCGGAGCAGTAGCCGCTCTCGCGAAGCATCTCCAGGTCGAATCGGGTGCGCTGCTCCAGGCGGGCCGCCTCCAACACCTTGCCCTGGTCTCGGAGATGCTGGAGCTGCGCGTCCAGCTCCGCTTCGATCTCCTCCAGTGCCACCGCCATCTTGTCGAAAGGCGTCACGAAGTGCTTCGCGGGGTAGATCTCGATGCTGTCCCGTTCGTTCAGCAGCTCGCCGGTCAGGGGGTCCATCTCGAGAATGCGTTCCACCTCGTCTCCGAAAAACTGAATGCGGATGACCAGGTCTTCGTAGGCCGGCTGGACCTCCAGCGTGTCGCCGCGGACCCTGAACCGGCCACGAGTGGGGTCCATGTCGTTGCGCTCGTAATGCATGTCCACAAGCTGACGGAGAATTTTTTCGCGCCGCGCCCGCTCGCCCCGTTTCAGCACCACGCGAAAGTTCTGGTACTCCTCCGGCGAGCCCAGGCCGTAGATGCACGAGACCGACGCGACGATGAGCACGTCGCGTCTCGTCAACAGCGCCCGGGTGGCGGCGTGACGCAGCCGGTCGATCTCGTCGTTGATGTCGGCATCCTTTTCGATGTAGGTGTCGGTGCGGGGGATGTAGGCTTCGGGCTGGTAGTAGTCGTAGTAGGAGACGAAGTACTCCACGGCGTTTTCGGGCAAGAACTCCCTGAACTCCGTGGCGAGCTGAGCGGCCAGGGTCTTGTTGTGGACGATGACCAGCGTGGGGCGTTGGACCCGGGCCACGATGTTGGCCATGGTGAAGGTCTTGCCCGAGCCGGTGACGCCCAGGAGGGTCTGGTAGCGGTGGCCGGCGTTGAGGCCATCGACCAGCTTGTCGACGGCCTCCGGCTGGTCGCCGGTCATCTTGAAGTCGGCGACGATGCGAAAGTCAGGCATGTCGCCTCAATGATAGCAGCTAGGGCTCTTTGACCACCATCACCGACGTCGCTTTCACCAGGGCGGCGGCCCGGTCGCCCACCTTCAGGTCCAGCTCGCGGGCCGCTTCGGCGCTGATCAGGGCGACGACGTGATTGTCGCCGACCTTCAGCCCTATCTGGGCCATGAGCCCTTCGATGCGCACCTCGGTCACGGTCCCCGGAAGCCGGTTGCGGGCGCTGGTTTTCATCCTTGGTCGCCTCCCTCTTCGTCGTTCTGGAGCGGACTCGATGTCAGCATGGACGGGTCGGTGATCGCAAAGGCGACCAGCAGCGTGTGCCGGGTCGCCCGTTCGCGCGGATCGATGCCCGACAGCTCTTGGATGCGCTGAAGCCGGTAGCCGACGCTGTTGCGGTGCAAGAACAGCCGCTCGGCGGTGGCGGCGACGCTGCCTCCGCTCTCGACGTAGGTCCGGAGCGTCACCGTCAGGTCGGACGCCGTCCGGGCGTCGTACTCGATGATGGGAGCGAGGGCCCGATGGAGCCGCCGGCACACCTCACCTCGCCCGACGAGCCGGCACAGACTCTCCGTAAGCTCCTCCAGGCGTTGGTCCATGGGCCCATCGTATCATGTGCCCCTGATTCGCCGGGAAGTCTGTGCACTCTGCACGATGCCAACGCGCCGCTCCAGGCCTACACTTCAACGTGCCGGGCACCATTGGCGCTGGCGCCGTGGTGGCGGACTCCGTGGTGACCGCTCATTATGGCCCCACACTCGCCTGTTGATGATCATGGCAACCCCTTTCTTGCGGTCCCGGCAAGTCGGGACCAGACCCTTCCCAAAGAGCTTTTACGGCGGCCCCCGCCCGGGATGCCGGAATGAGAGTTTTATCGAAGAGGTCTGGGTCCCGCTTGGGCCGGAAATGCTGCCGCGGCTCAGCCGCCGCTTGGTCCGGAAATGCTGCTGCGGCTCAGCCGCCTGAGCCGCAGCGACATTGGTCCGGAAATACTGATGTAGCTCAGCCACCGTGGGCCATATGGGCCGCCATCTGTGGCGTCGTGTTGTTGCTGGCCGGCTGCGCTGGAGGGGGATCCGCGGACCGGCTGACGGTGTTTGCGGCGTCGTCGCTGACCGACGTGTTCCGAGACGTGACTCGAGTGTTCGAAGAGAGCCATCCCAACGCCAAGGTCACCATCGTCTATGCGGCCAGCTCCACGCTCAGGGCGCAGCTTGAGCACGGGGCGCGGGCGGACCTGTTCGCATCGGCGGACCAGCGCCAGATGGAGTTCGCCCAAGAGGCTGGCGTCATCGACGGCGAGCCGGTGACCTTCGCCATCAACCGTCTGGCCATCATCGTGCCGGTTGCCGCGGCGGCCGTGGCGAGCCTGTCGGACCTGAGCCGCGACGGCGTCAAGCTGGCAGTGGCTTCGGCCCATACGCCCATCGGCGTGTACACCGAAGCTGTCCTCCAGCGGATCGCCGCCGACCCTGAGTTCGGCCCCGCGTTTGTGGCGAAGATCCGGTCCAACGTCGTGATCGAGGCCCTCAACGTCCGCCAGACCGTCGCGATCGTGGAGATCGGCGAGGTCGACGCCGCGCTGGCCTATCGCACCGACGTTGCCGCGGGGGAGAGCCTGCGAGCGATTCCATTGCCCGAGCGCGTCAACGTCGATGCGACCTACCCCATCGCCGCGGTGATGGAGAGCGAAGCTCGGGCGCTGGCCCGGCAGTTCATCGAGCTGCTGTTGTCCGAACAAGGCCGCGCCATCCTCGAGCGGCACGGGTTCGGGAGCCCGTCGTGAGAGGTACCGGAATGGTGGTAGGAGACGGACAACGGCTCGGCGCCGGCTGGCTCGCGGTGGGTGTCGCGCCGACGGTTCTCTTTCTGCTGTTCGTCGGCCTGCCGCTGGTGGCGCTTCTTGTGCGTGGGTTCGGCCACGACAACTTTTGGGATAGCCTAACAAGCGAGACGGTGCTCCAGGCCCTGAGGCTGTCGCTCATTACCAGCGCCATCACGGTTGGCATCGTGGCGCTGGTGGGCACGCCCATGGCCTACTTCCTGGCGCGCCGCCAATTTCCAGGCCGGCAGCTGATCGACGGACTCATCGAGCTGCCCATCGTGCTCCCGCCGGTGGTGGCCGGCCTGGCGATGCTGATGGCGTTCGGCAGGAATAGCGTCATCGGCGAAGCCCTGACCTCTATCGGTGTCGAGCTTCCATTCACCATGACCGCCGTCGTCTTCGCCCAGCTTTTCGTCGGCGCGCCGTTCTTCCTGCGGTCGGCCAAGCTGGGATTCGAAGCGGTGGACCCGGCCCTGGAGGAGATCGCCCAGACTCTGGGCGCTTCGCCGGTCCGCACGTTCTTCCGCGTCTCTTTGCCCCTGGCGTCCCGGGCGCTGGCGGGCGGGCTCGTGCTCTGCTGGGCAAGGGCCGTCGCCGAGTTCGGAGCGACCATCATGTTCGCCGGCAACCTCCCGGGCAGGACGCAGACGATGCCCGTGGCCATCCTCGGCGCTCTGGAGTCTGACCTGGGGGAGGCGCTGGCCCTCTCCGTCGTGTTAGTCGTGATGGCCGTCGCAGTGCTGCTGGGCGTTCGCGTGGCGATCCAACGCGGATTGGGGCACGTCCTGTGACCGAAGGATGGTTTCAGCACCGGCAGGGCGAGTTTTCGCTGGAGATGCGCTGGACCGTGGGGCAGGGCGAGATTGTGACGCTGTACGGTCCCTCGGGCGCCGGCAAGAGCACCACGCTGAGAGCCATCGCGGGGCTGGTGCGGCCGGCACAAGGCCGCATCGTCGTCGGCGCCCAGGAGGTTTTCGACAGCAGCCGGTCCGTCTGGGTCCCGCCGCACCGGCGGCGCGTCGGCTTTTTGCCTCAGGGTTACGGTCTGTTTCCCCACCTCTCGGTGGAGCAAAACGTGGCCTTCGGTATCCAGAGATCGAGCCCAGAGGACAGGGCTCGGCGGACGCGGGAGCTGCTTCAGGCCCTTTCGTTGGAGGAGCTGGCCCATCGATATCCCCACGCCCTCTCGGCTGGACAGCAGCAGCGGGTCGCCCTGGCCAGAGCCCTGGCGCCGCGGCCCCTCCTGCTGCTGCTGGACGAGCCCTTCTCCGCCCTGGACCAGGAGCTGCGCCGGGATCTGCGTCGCGAGCTCCGAGCGGTTCGCGATACGACCGGCGTTCCGATCATGCTGGTGACCCACGACCCGGCCGACGCCCTGGCTCTGAGCGACCGAGTGGTGGCCATCGACGGCGGACGGGTGGTGGCCGAGGGCACGCCGCTGGAGGTGCTGGAGCGTCCCGCCTCACCGCGCCTCTCCCGTCTGACGGAGGTCGAAAACATCCTGGAAGGCGAGGTCGTGGCCGTGGACCAAGAGGACGGCACGATGACCTGCGACCTGGGCGGCGTGCGATTGATCGCGCCTTACGCGCCGATGAAGGTCGGCGAACGGGTGCGCATCGGCATCCGAGCCGGTGATATTGTGGTCGCCGTGCAGCGGCCCAAAGGCTTGTCGGCGCAGAACGCCCTGCGAGGATCGGTCCGAGCAGTGCAGGCGCGGGGGTTTGAGTCGGAGGTGCTGGTCGACTGCGGACGGCTGTTTCGAGCCGAGGTCACGCCTCGCGCCGTGGCGCGTCTGGGCCTGGCGCCGGGCAAAGCCGTCTGGCTGGTGATCAAGAGCAACTCATGCTTCTTGATCGAGTGACGGGGATGCGCGGGCCTAGTGGGGCGTCCTGATAATTCCTTGTCATTCTGAGTGCAACGAAGAATCTCACGAGCGAGCAAACGTCCCTCTTTTGGCGAGACCCTTCGTCGCTGCGCTCCTCAGGGTGACAAATGGTACGCTTGTTAGGTGGCGCGGGCCTACGCCGGCTTGCGGGCGCGGTAGTTGATTCCGACCGTCTCAAAGGCCGCCGCGCTGGACGACTGGGGAGCGCCGCTGAAGACGTCCGCTTCCCAGGTGATCTCGAACCCCTCGAACCCAGCCGCCTCGACCACTGCTTCGAGCTCTGCTTCCAGCAGAGCGCCGGCGATTCAGCCGGTCCACAGGTCAATGTTGAGCTTGGCCTCGTCGGGCACCTGCTTGTGCACCATGATGTCGGCGAGTTGGAGCCGGCCGCCGGGCTTGAGCATGCGGTTCATCGCCCGGAAGACTCCCAGCTTGTCGGGGCAGAGGTTGACCACGCCGTTGGCAATGACCACGTCGGCCCAGCCATCCTCGACGGGCGGTGACTCGGCGAGGCCCTCGCGAAACTCGACGTTGGTGACGCCGGCTTCGAGAGCCGCGGCCCGGGCCTTTTGCAGCATCACGGGCGTCATGTCGATGCCGATGACCCGGCCCTCCGGGCCGACCAACCGGCTGGCGATGATGCTGTCGATGCCGGCGCCGCAGCCCAGGTCCACCACCCGCTCGCCTGGGTGAAGCCGGCCCATGGCGAAGGGATTGCCGGTCCCCGCGAAGGACTCCAACGACCGTTCAGGGACGTGAGCGAGGAGATCGTCCGCGTAGCCGACGATCTTGGCCAGCTTCCGTCCCGTGTGGAAATGGAAGCCTTTCGTGGGATTGTTGGCAACCTCCCCATACTCCTTGCTGATCTCGGAGCGCAAGGTGTCCAGATCGAGATCGGGCACGGTTACGGGTTTCACCATGATCGCCTCCTACTTCGCACGAACGGCAGAGGGTGAGTCGCAGCCTACGCAACATTGTAGCACCGAGATCAGCCTCGGTGTAGACGGGAGTGCTAGAATCAGACGGGTCTACCTCGCGTATCGAGGTAATCAACATGGCTGGCTGTTGGCAAGCTGAGAAGAGAGCGGTGCTCGACGCAAGCCGAGAGATTGCCGCCAAGGGGCTCGTCGTGGGCGCGGCGGGCAACGTCAGCGTTCGTCTGGGCGGCCAAGGCGATGAGCTGCTGGCGATCACCCCCAGCCGCAAGTCGTATCACGAGCTGGCCGTCGACGATATTCAAGTCATCAACTTCGATGCGGACTCGATAGAGGGCGACCAGGTCCCATCGGTGGAGAGCATGATGCATATCGCCGCATACCGCCGCCGGCCCGACGTGCGAGCCGTCGTCCACACCCACTCGGTCTACGCCAGTGTGCTGGCGGTGGCCGGGTTGGAGCTGCCGCCCATTATCGACGAGATGGTGATGTCGATCGGGGGCGGGGTGGAGGTCACGGAGTACGCCTTTCCCAGCAGCGAGGAGCTGGCGGAGAACGTGTCCGAAGCCTTGGGCGAGCGCAACGCCGTTTTGCTGGCCAATCATGGCGTCGTCGGCGTCGGAGCCGACCTGCGCGAGGCGATCACCGTCTGCGAGCTGGTCGAGCGGGCGGCGCAGGTCTACGTCCTGGCGCGGGCCATGGGCCGGGTGCGGCTACTGCCCGACGACGTGGTCGCCACCGAAAAAGAGCTGTTCAAGATGATGCACCTTGCGGAGTCTTGCTAAAGGAGCGGAGGAATCATGAAGGTCCCGGCATTTCTTCTGAAGCGTCTCTTCGTCAAAGGCAGCTTGAGAAATACCAGCGGCGGGTTCGAGTTCAAGCTCAAGAACCAGCTTGGATCGGGGTACGCCTACGGGCTGCTGCCTCTGGTGGTAGACGGCGAGGAAGTGCCGGCGGACCGTTCGACGTTCTCCATCAATGGGAAGACGATGACCTTCACCGAGGTCTCGAAGGAGTCGCCGGCGTCGCTGGCGATGAACAAGGAGGCCACCATCGCGGTGGAAGGGCAGACGCTCGCCCCCGGGGCTCACAAGGTCAAGATGGGGTTCATCGTGACCGGGCTGGGAGAGCTGCGGTTCGATCTCGTCGACAACGTCGACGATTAGCGAGCGTCGCAACGCATCTCCAGAAGTCGTCCCGAATCGCCTCGCCCGATTGGGCTCGCCCTCTCCCTTGGTGTCCTCGTGCCTTGGTGGTAAAGGCCCTACCTCTGAGGCGGATCGAATGGCGTGCCCACGAGGTCCCGGATAAGGGGGCTATGGGACCGCCTCGCCCCACCCGCCGCCTCCCGGCGTCTCGATGGTCAGCACGTCGCCGGGGCTGAGAGCGATGCGTGTCTTCGCCGGCGTCTCCTCATCGACGTCGTATCCTTTGCGCCGAATGAGGTTGCGCCCGGACGCCCCCGCCTCGCCGCCGGCAAGACCGTAGGGGCGGCTCGTGCGCCGGTCGGAGACGATGGTGCAGTCGGCCTCGGCCAGAAACTCCAGGCTCCGCCGCACACCGTCGCCTCCGGCGTGACGGCCCCGGCCGCCGGAGCCGCGCCGGATGCTGTATTCCCGCACTCTGACCGGCAGGTCGAACTCCAGGGCCTCCACCGGCGTGTTGAGCGTGTTGGTCATGTGCGTGTGGATGGCCGAATCGCCCGGCAGGCTGGGACGGGCGCCCATGCCGCCGCCGATGGTCTCGTAGTAGGCGAAAGGCCGTCGGCGGACCGGGTCGTAGCCACCGAAGGCCAGGTTGTTCATGGTGCCTTGGCTGGCGGCGGGGATGCGCTCGGGCAGGGCCTGGGCCAGAGCCCCGAAGAGAACGTCGACGATGCGCTGGGACGTCTCGACGTTGCCCGCGGAGACGGCCGCCGGCCGCGTGGCGTTCACCACGCTTCCCTCCGGCGCGACGATGCGCACCGGCGCGAGACACCCTTGATTCGCCGGCGCCGACTCGCCGGCGACGCACCGGACGACGTACAGCACCGCCGATTGTGTGACCGCCAACACCGCGTTCACCGGGCCCGCGGTCTGCGGCGCGCTGCCCGAAAAATCGGCGGTCAACGTGTCGCCCTCGATGATGACCTCCACGCGGATGGGGACCGGCTCGTCGGTCAGGCCGTCGCCGTCCAAAACGTCCTGGAAGGCATAGCGGCCCGAGGGGATGCGCCGGATGGCGTCCCGCGTCATCGTTTCGGAGTAGTCCAGCAGCCCCTGCATGTGCTGGGCGACCTCTTCCAGGCCGTACTGATCGACGGTCTCCGCCAGCCGTCTGGCGCCGAGCTGGGCGCAGCCGATCTGGGCGGTCAGATCGCCCCGGCGTTCCTCGGGCGTGCGGACGTTGCGGCAGATGAGGGCCAAGAGCTGCCGGTCGATCACGCCTCGCTCGACCAGCTTGACCGGCGGGATGACCAGCCCCTCCTGGAAAAGATCGGTGACCAGCGGCATCGATCCGGGCGACGCTCCGCCGATATCGGCGTGGTGGGCCCGATTGGCCACGTAGCCCGCGATCGATTCGCGCCCGTCCTGCGTGACGAAGACCGGCATCACCAGGGTGATGTCGGGCAGGTGCGTCCCGCCCAGATACGGGTCGTTGAGGATGGCGACGTCGCCGGGGCCGAGCTCGACGTGCTCGATGGCCGCGGCGACGGAGGCCGGCATCGAGCCCAGGTGCACCGGCAGGTGGGCGGCCTGGGCCACCATCCGGCCCTGGGCGTCGAAAAGGGCGCAGGAGTAGTCGCGGCGCTCCTTGATGTTGGTCGACAGACCGGTCCGGCCCAGGGCTGCGCCCATCTCCTCGGCCACCGCCGAAAACAGGCTCTTGAAGATCTCCAGGGTTATGGCGTCCATGCGCTCCCGCCGCCTCTACCGCGCCATCACCAGGTTGAGATATGGGTCCACCGTCGCCGCCCAGCCCGGCGGCACCGCCACGGTGCTGTCGTATTGGACGACGACCGCGGGGCCCGGCACGACGTTGCCGGCTCGGAGCCTGTCCCTGGCGTAGAGCTTGGCATCGTGGCTCACCCCTTGATAGACGACGGGCAGCGTCGCCAGGCACGCCGCGCCCGCATCGGGCCGCGTCTCGGCGTTGCGCGGAGGTTCGGGCCGGTCGGTGGGGCTCACGAGCTTGAGGCGCACGTTGACGATCTCCACCGGCCGCCCGTCGTCGGCGTATCCGAAGCGCGTCCGGTGGGCCTCATGAAAACCGGCGGTCACCTGGTCCAAATTCTCGCCATCGTACGGCACCGTCAGCTCGTGGGACTGGCCGGCGTAGCGCAGGTCCATCGCTCGGTGGGCGACGGCGGCGTCGCCCGGCGTTCCCATCTCGTCCAGGTCCCGCCGTCCGCGTTCCAGGAGTCCCGCCAGGGCCTCGTCGGCTGCCGCCAGGTCCAGACCGTCGCCACGAAGCATGACGGTGGTGGAGTACTCCCGTGAGACGTCGGCGAAGGTCATGCCCTGGGCTGAAAGGACGCCTGGGAAGAGCGGGACCAGCACCCTGGGGATGCCCAGGGCCTCGGCCAGATCGCAGGCGTGGAGAGGGCCCGCGCCGCCGAACGCCACCAGGGTGAAGTCCCGAGGGTCGTGGCCGCGCTCCACGGAGATGACGCGAATCGCCCGGGCCATGTTCGCGTTGGCCACGCGGACTACGCCTTCGGCCGCCTCCATCGTGCTCGTGCCCATGCGCTGGGCGATGGGCGCCAGCGCCTCTTCCGCCCGGCGCGGGTCCAGCGTCAGGCCGCCGCTGCCCGCATCGAGCTGCGACCGGCCTTGAAAGTAGCCGGCGTTCAGGCGGCCCAACACCAGGTTGGCGTCGGTGACCGTGGGCGAAGAGCCCTTGCCGTAGCAAGCTGGGCCGGGATCGGCCCCGGCGGACTCGGGGCCCACGAGCAAGGCCCCGCCCGCGTCGATGCGGGCGATGGACCCGCCGCCGGCGCCGACGCTGTAGACGTCGATGGCCGGCGTGCGAATGGGGAGGCCTCCCAGCTCCCAGGCCGCCGTCTCCGGGACCCGGTTGGGGCACAGGCAGACGTCCGTCGACGTGCCTCCCATGTCCAGGCATATCATCTGGGGGTGGCCGGCCATCCGAGCCAGGTGGAACGCGCCCACGACCCCGCCGGCGGGGCCGCCTGAGATCGTCTCGATCGGGCGGGCCATCGCGCCTTCGGCGGTCACCGAGCCGCCGGAGGACTGCATGATGCGAAGCCCCGATCCAAGCTCGTTCCGCAGGCGGGCCAGGTAACGATGGACCACCGGGGCGATGTAGGCGTTGACGACGGTGGTGCTCGTCCGCTCGTACTCGCGGTACTCGGGCAGGACCTCGCTGGAGAGGTAGACGTACGTTCCGGCTCCCGCCTCGATCAGCGCGTCCCGGATGCGTCGCTCGTGGTCCGGGTTGAGGAACGAAAAGAGGAGGCAAACGGCGACCGACTCGACGCCCGCGTCGAGGACCCGCCGAGCCACGTCCCGCGCGCCGGCGTCGCTGAGGGGCTCGATGGCCGCTCCCTGGGAGTCGATGCGCTCCCGTGCTCCGAAGCGCAGCTCTCGCGGGGAGAGCGGCTCGGGGCGCGACGCGTCGAGATCGTAGAGGCTGGGCCGGTCCTGCCGGCCGATCTCCAGAACGTCCTCGAATCCCGCGGTGGTGACCAGCGCCGTTCGAGCGCCCTTGCGCTCCAGCACCGCGTTGGTGGCGATGGTGGAGCCGTGGACGACGGCGACTCCCTGGCCGATGCCCAGCTCGCGCATGCCCTCCAGCACCGCGCGGGCCGGATCGTCGGGCGTGGACAGGACCTTGTGCACGCGGAGGGCGCCGTCCCTCTCTGAGGGAAGGACGACGAAATCGGTGAACGTTCCACCGATATCGACACCGACGACGGCGGGGACTCGAGGGGTGGCGGGCATGCGCTCCTCACGGCGCGAGGAGCTATTACCAAATTGCCCCTCGGGCCCCCGCAGTATCTTGGGGAAACCTCTTTTTCGCAAGAGGTTTCCCCAAACCCCTTCCAGAAAACTTTAGACGCCCGCGGCTGAGGCGGCTGAGCCGCAGCAACATTGGTCCGGAAATGCTGATGTGGCTCAGCCACCTCTCGACACCGGGCCGCGGCACCAGGTATGCTGTCCCGGCTCGGGCGGGTGAGCCGCAGCAACATTGGTCAGGAAACGCTGCCCCGACTTAGCCACCCGCGTGGGCCGGAAATTGTGACGCGGCTCAGCCACCGAGGAGGCACATGACCATGGCGCTGAAAGAAGGCGACGACGCACCGGAGTTCGCGCTCCCGGCATCAAACGGCAAATCGGCATCGCTGAAGGACTTCTCCGGCAAGAAGGTGGTCCTCTTCTTCTACCCCAAGGACAACACACCCGGCTGAACGACGGAAGCGCGCAGTTTGCGCGACTTCAACGCCGAGATCGAGCAGGCCGGCGCCGCCGTGGTGGGCATCAGTAAAGACAGCCTCAGCTCCCACGAGAAGTTCATCGCCAAGCACGAGCTACCGTTCTTGCTGCTGGCCGACGAGGAGGCCGAGATGGCCACGGCCTACGGCGCATGGGGCGAGAAGAAGCTCTACGGCCGGACGTTCATGGGGATGAACCGCATGACCTTTCTCGTCGACGAGAAGGGGAAGATCGCCAAGGTGTGGGCCAAGGTCAAGCCCGCCGACCATGGCGAAGAGGTGCTGGCCGCGGTCCGGGGCGGTGGCTGAGCCACATCAGCATTCCGGACCGCGCGCCGGCTGAGCCGCGGCAGCATTTCCGGCCGACGCGTAATTTGACGATGGTACGCCGATGACACGGGCCCGCTGTCGTTGGTTCGCCAGCGTCACCGTCGACCTGCTGGCGATTGCGGCCTACAACCGCGCGGCGGCTGAGCCCACACCGGTTCCCGCGCCGACGAATCCGACGATGACGACGTCGATTCGCCGGCATACCGTGATTCCCTCGATGGGGGCTGCCGGCGCACCTTCGACCGCTACCCCGACGGCACGCTCCACGTCAGCAGCGAGGAGCTCTTGGACGCCCTGCGACCGGCCCAGGAGCACGGCGTTCTGGTCTTCACTGTCGATTATGCGTTGGCGCCGGAGAACGTTGCCTGGGCGCACCAGACCTCCCGGGCGCTGGGCTTTCGTGCCCTTCGTCGGCGTCCGGGCCTGGACCGCTACGTGGAGCCTTTGAGCGACCCTCAGGCAACCAACGGTGGGTGATCCCGCGTGAGTTATCCGCCCTTGCGGACCAGAGGGATGACCTCGTTGGCCAGGATCTCGGGGAACTCCCGGGCGCGCTCCGGCGGGCCCGCCGGAGCGAAGATAAAGTGGCGCACCCCGGCCTGGCGGAACTGGTCGATCCGCTCGGCGCACTGCTCCGGCGTGCCCACGATGGGGTACTTATGGACCAGGCGGTCGAAGTCCTGGGCGTAGTTGCCGCCCAACGCTTTGGCCGCGGCCTGGGCCGCGACCTCGTAGCTCTCGGCGACCGACGTGAAGACGTACAGCGTCCGCTCGATGGCGGCGGGATCGCGGCCCGCCTTTCCCGCCATCTCCTCGATCTTCTGCCAGTCGTCGCGGTACATCTCCGGGGTGTACATATAGGGCATCCACCCGTCGGCGTACAACGCGGTGCGGCGCAACGCGCCTCGCCGGCCGCCCACCAGGATGGGCGGATGCGGCTTCTGCACCGGCTTCGGCTCCAGGGTGACCTCTTCTAGATGGAAAAAGCGTCCGTCGAAGGTCACCTCGTCCTCCGTCCACAGCCGCTTCATGATCTCGATGCTCTCGTCGGCCCTGGCGCCGCGCTCCTCCCGAGGGATGCCCATGGCCTCGAACTCCTTGGGGTATTCGCCGCCAACGCCGATGCCGAGGGACGCGCGTCCGCCCGAGAGGTGGTCCAGGGTGGTCACCGCCTTGCTCACCAGGATCGGGTGCTTCAGCGGCAGCAGCAGAATCGAGGTGCCCAGGCGCACGCGGGTGGTCGTCGAGGCCGCGGCGGCCAGCACCATCAGCCCGTCGTACATCGGATGGCGCCACACCACGTGCTCGCCGGTCCATACCGAGTCGAAACCCAGGTCCTCCACCCGGCGGGCCTCCTCGGCGATGGAGGCCGCTCTGCCGATGGTGACGCCGAATTCGAGGTTGGCCACGTTCGCCTCCTATATGGGGGAGTGTCGAGGGGGTATTCCTATAACCCCTCGAGAACCTTCGCCCTCATTGGGCCGTGTAGCCGCCGTCAACCGTCAAGATCGTCCCCGTAACGAAGCTGGCGGCGTCGGAGGCCAGGTAGAGAACGGCCTCAGCGATGTCCGGAGGCATGCCCACTCGGCCGATGGGCGTTCGCTGGGACACCGACTCGAACATCGAATCTGGGTCTTCGGGGCGCATCCCCTCAGTCATCGGGGTGCGGATGACGCCCGGCGCCACCGCGTTGACCCTGATGTTGCTGGCGGCGTAATCGACGGCAAGCTGTTTGGTCAGCATGGCCACCGCCGCCTTCGTCGCGGCGTAGACTCCCTGGCTGGGCATGCCGATGATGCCGGAGATGGAGGCGGTGTTGACGATCGCGCCGCCGCCGCTCTTCAGCATCTCGCGGATGACGTGCTTGGCCACGAAGACGACGCCCCGCAGGTTCACGTCCATCATCCGGTCGTATTCCTTCATGGTCAGCTCGTGGAGCTTGACCGAAGACTCGCGGCCGAGGACACCGGCATTGTTGAACAGGATGTCGATGCGGCCGAAGCGCTGGACAACTTGCGCCACGCCGGATTCGATGGAGGGCTCGCTGGTCACGTCCATGGGAACGAAGAGCGCCTCGCCGCCGGCGTCTTCGATCATCCTGGCGGTCTCGACGCCTCGTTCGGCGTCCAGGTCCGCCAGCGCGGAATCCAGGTCCTGCTGTTCGACGTACAGCCGGCCGCGGTTGAGGTAGGGCTCAATCGCCGTCGGATCCAGCTCGATCGCTTTGGCATACTCCAGAAAGGCGGCGTCCGCTCTGTCAGAAGAGGCCAGGATAAGTCCCCTGTAGTTATAGGCCGCGGCCAGGTCGGGGTCGAGTCTCAGCGCCTGGTTCAGGTCGCCCATTGCCCGGTTTTGATCTTCGAACTGGAGATAGATGTATCCTCGCCTGACGTAAGCCTCCGCCGACCTGGGGTCCAGATTCACCGCGCTGTGATAGGCCTGAAGTGCCTTCTCCGGGTTGCCCGCGGCCTCCAACGCCCTGCCCCGTTCGAGCTCGGCCAGCGCCCGACCCAGCAGATACGAGTCCCCGACGGCCGCGAACTCCGGCCTCAGCATCCCGGCGCGCTCGAGGAGGGTCTGAAACGGACAATCACTTACTTCGAGTGTCTGTTGAGAACCAACGCGTGACGGCCAGCACGTTGACCACCGGCGGGGACCGCCTATGTCGGCAGCTCTGCAGGAGTAATGTATCAAGACAATGTACTTCTTAGCCAGTTGCGCCAGAGCCGCGCCGCGCCCGTTGCAGGCGGACTGCGCGAATGCGGAAGCCGGAACGAAAAAAGCCGCCATGAGGCGGGGGTTAGGAAAAAGGGCGCATGGGCTATCTTCCGAGGTTCATGCTTGATTGATTCGGCACTCGTAGGACACGATAT
>JACZVV010000153.1 GCA_022572465.1 Chloroflexota bacterium | reverse complement strand
TCGTCCCGGCCGACGCCCTGGAAACCGAGCAGGCGGTCCGCGTGGCGGCGGCCACCGACGGCCCGTTCTACATCCGCTTGAGCAGGCCCGCCACTCCGTTGGTGCTGCCCGGCGACTATCGATTTCAGATCGGCAAGGCCTCGATGCTGCGGGACGGTCGGGACCTGACCATCATCGCGTGCGGGATCATGACCGCGCCGGCGCTGGAGACCGCGACGCGTCTCTCCCAGGACGGCATCGATTGCCGGGTGCTGAACATGGCCACGCTGAGGCCCGCCGACGAAGACGCCATCGAAGCGGCGGCCAGGGAGACCGGGGCCATCGTCACCGCCGAGGAGCACCTGGGCCACGGCGGCCTGGGCAGCATCGTGGCCACGGTGGCCGGACGGACGCGCCCCGTGCCGATCGAGGTCGTCGCGCTGCACGACGGCTACGCCGAGTCGGGCAAAGCCGATGAGCTGCTGGCCAAATACCACCTGACCGCCGGCGACATCGAGAAGGCCGCCCGCAAGGCTCTGGTGCGGAAGACGTAGCGCCCGTCCTCCGCCTGCGGCCTGGAGCCCTCAAGCCGAGCGCCACTGTCGCCACTCCCCCCAGGGTCTTTGAATTTTCACCTTTGGCCAAAGCGGAACGGGCAGCAATTGAAAGACCCTGGTCGCCACCGCTCTTTTTGCTTGACACGAAACGCCGGCTCACCCATCCTAGCGGGACGCCGCTCAAACCCGAACCAACGATGCCGCGCCACCGAAACTCGTCGGCCCGACCGTGAAGACCGAAATGAACAATTGCTGAGTTCGACGTGACCTGCCATTCAGCCCGCCAGCGGGAGCCTCGATCGTGAGATTCGGCAACCTCCGCTCCCGCCTGATCTTCTCCATACTGCTCGGGCTTGCGGTGGTCGTGGGCCTGCTGGCCTACGGCAACTTCGCCGGCGTCGCCGGCGAGCTCAAGGACTTTCGTTGGTCCTACGTGCCCATCATCCTGGGCCTGACGCTGTTCAACTACGCCTTGCGGTTCGCGAAGTGGGACTACTACCTGCGCCTCACGGGTCTCGCCAGGGTGCCCCGATGGGACAGCCTGTTGATCTTTTTTTCCGGGCTGTCGATGACCATCACTCCGGGGAAGATCGGCGAATGGCTGAAAAGCTACTTCCTCAGAGAACGGTACGGGGCGCCCGTGAGCCGGACGGCGCCCATCGTGGTCGCGGAACGTCTGACCGACGGCTTCGGCATGATCCTGCTGTCGGCCGGCGGCCTGATCCTCATCCAGCGAGGCTGGGTGGTGCTGGTGGTCGCGGCGATTCTGGGCAGCTTGCTGGTGACCGCGTTCCGGTACCGTCCGGTGGTCCGCGGGAGCATTGGCCTGATCACGCGGATACCCTTCGCGAGGCGGCACACGCGGTTCATCGTCGAGTTCTATCAGAGCGCGTTCGTGCTGTTCTCACCACGAGCCCTGACTATCGGCATCGCCATCGGATTTGTTTCATGGCTGGGCGAGGGCCTGGCGATGTACTACGTGCTTCGAGGGCTCGGCGCGGAGAACGGCTGGGAGCTGGTCATCCAAGGCATCTTCATCCTCTCGATCACGACGTTGGCCGGAGCGGTGTTCTTTGTGGTTCCAGGCGGGCTCGGCGTCGCCGAGGGAGGCATCACCGGACTGAGCCAGGTCCTGACCGGCCTCTCCCGGGAAGCGGCGGCGGCGGGCGCACTGCTGATCCGCCTGTGCACGCTGTGGTTCGGCGTCGGCCTCGGCGTTCTCGCCCTGGTGGTCCTGCTGCGAAGGACGGGCGCCGTCGACGTCGAGCAGCCGGCAGCGATGGCCGAGTCGCCGTGATCGCCCGCAATTGCCCGTGAGGGAGCTTACCAGCCGCCGCGGCCCTCCGTCTCCTCCTCTTCTTCCTCTTCCTCTTCCAAGTCCTGTGCGCTGAAGGTGCCCAGCTCTCTGCCCTGGTAGACGACCACGACGAAGTCCTCGCAGGAGGCGTCGGCGGACATCACCAGCTCCTCGTCGACGGCCTCGATGAGGGCGTGGACGTCGTCTTGGGTGACGCTCTCCACCACGTTCAGAACGCCGTGGGTGATGGGACCGGTGAAGTGAAGGTCGATGCGGGCCACCGGTTGCTCTCCGTCCAAGATGAGGTAGGCTTCCGAGTGGGGCGTTCGCACTTCGCGCTCGAAGCGGTAATCGGCCATGGAGCGTCCTCCGGGAAGTCGTGGGGGAGAGAGCGTCAGCCGCCTGACTCGGCGGGCTGCGGCCGGAGCTGCCTCCTCAGTATACCAGACAGAGCGGCTCGCCCCGTCAGGGCCGCACGTGGCCGTCGCCGAAGATCGTCCACTTGTACGAGGTCATCTCCCGCAGGCCCATGGGCCCCCGGGCGTGGAACTTCTGGGTGCTGATGCCGACCTCGGCGCCGAGGCCGAACTGGCCGCCATCGGTGAACTGGGTGCTGGCGTTGACGTAGACGGCCGCGGCATCGACCTCGTCTATGAACCGGTTCGCCGAGGCGTAATCGCGGGTGACGATGGCCTCGGAGTGCCCCGACCCGAAACGCTCGATATGGGCCAGCGCATCGTCCAGGCTCTCGACGACCTTGACGGCGGCCACCGGCGCCAGGAACTCGATGCCGAAGTCCCCCTCTGTCGCCGCTTTGACGTTGTCTGGAACGACAGGGCGGAGCAGCTCCATCGCCTTGGGCTCGCAGCGCAGCTCGATGCCCGCGCCCGCCAGGGCTCTACCGATGACGGGCAGCGCCTCGCCGGCCACGGCCCGGTGGACCAGCAGCGTATCCAGGGCGTTGCAGATGGAGATCCGCCGGACCTTGGCGTTATAGACGATCTCCCGGGCCATCTTCACGTCCGCGCTCTCGTCGACGTAGGTGTGGCAGACGGCGTAACCGGCCGCAAGCACCGGCATGGTGGCGTTCTCGACGATGAACTCGATGAGCTCGGTGCCGCCGCGAGGCAACATCAGGTCGATAACGTCGCGCATCTTCAGCATCTCGTTGATCAGCGATCGGTCGGTCGACTCGACGAACTGGACGGCCTCGGCCGGCATCCCAGCGTCGGCGATGGACTCTCGGACGGCGGTGGCGAGAACTCGGTTGGAGTTGAAGGCCTCCTTGCCTCCTCGGAGCACGATGGCGTTCCCCGATTTGAGACAGAGCGCGGAGATATCGACGGTCACGTTGGGCCTGCTCTCGTAGATCGTCGCCAGGACGCCCAGGGGAACCCGGCGCTTGCCGATGCGCAAGCCGTTGGGCATCGTGCGCACGTCGAAGCTCTCGCCCACGGGGTCGGGCAGGCTAGCGACATGGCGCACGTCGGCGGCCATGGCCTTCAGCCGCGCGGGGTCCAGCTTCAGGCGATCGAGCATCGCTTCCGACAGCCCGTTCTTCTTGCTGGCCGCGTAGTCCTGCTCGTTGGCCGCCAGGATCGCCTCTTCCCTGGTCGACAGAGCGTCGGCGATGTTGAGCAGTCCCTGGTTCTTGACCTCAGAGGTCAACTTGGCCAGATGGCGCGAGGCGGCCTTGGCGGCCTGCGCCTGCCGCTTGAGCCGGTCGACGGCTGTCGAGGTGGTCATCTGCTCCTCCAGCGGCTGAGCCGCTGCAACATTGGCCGGAAAATCTGCTGTGGCTCAGCCACCCGGAAATATTGATGTGGCTCAGCCGCCAGCCGGCATAACCACTACTGTCCGCTTCGGCCTGAAATATTGATGCGGCTCAGCCGCCCGGAAATATTGACGCGGCTCAGCCGCTTGATGTGGCTCAGCCACTGATGTGGCTCAGCCGCCACTCAGCACGAGGTCGTTCCGGTGCACGACCTCGTCTCCATATCGATAGCCCAACAGCTTCAGGATTTGGCTGGACTTGGCGCCCTTGATGGTGTCGAGCTCGCGGCTGCCGTAGTTGGTGAGGCCGCAACCCAGGCGAACGCCGTCGCCGCGGATGTCCACCAGGTCGCCCCGCCCGAACTCCCCCTCGACCGCCGTGATGCCGGCCGGCAGCAGGCTACGGTTGTCCCGGCACAAGGCCCGCGCCGCGCCTTCGTCCACGACGATAACCCCTCGGGAGCTGAGCCCCGTGAGCATCCAGCGCCGCCGGCTGTCCACCTTCGTCGCGGTGGCGGCGAACAGCGTGCCGATCGGTTCGCCCACCGCCAGCCTGGTCAGGATATCCGGCACCCGGCCGTTGGCGATGACGACGTCCGTGCCGGACCCGGTGGCCAGCCGCGCGGCCTGGAGCTTGGTCACCATGCCGCCTCGACCGCGGCGAGTG
>JACZVV010000053.1 GCA_022572465.1 Chloroflexota bacterium | reverse complement strand
ACCGGCTCCTCGGGGCCCAGCGATAGCTCCGGCAACCGGGCCAGAATCTCTTCGAACGCAATCCGGCCTTCGAGCCGCGCCAGGGGAGCGCCCAGGCAAAAGTGGATGCCGAAGCCGAACCCGATGTGGTCGTTGGGTTGACGGTGGATGTCGAAGCGGCCGGGGTCGGTAAAATGCTCCGCGTCGCGGCCGGCGGCCCCGAACAGCAGCCAGACGTGGTCGCCGGCGTGGATCGTCTGACCCCTGATCTCGACGTCCTCGGTGGCCTTTCGGAAGATGCCCTGTACCGGACAGTGGTGCCGCAGGACCTCTTCTATCAGGCCGGGTATCAGCGTCGGGTCCTTCACCACTTCCCGGTACGTCTCCGGGTGGCGGGCGAGAGCGACCACGCCGTTGTTGATCAGGTTCGTGGTCGTCTCGTTGCCGGCCACGAGAATCGTCAGGATCGTCTGATGGATCTCTTCGTCCGTGAGCTTGCCGCTTTCGGGGTCCGCCGCCTCGACCAGGCCGGTGATCAGGTCGTTCCGCGGATGGGCGCGCCGGTCGTCCATCAGCTCCGTCAGGTAGTCCTGGAACTCGTCGACGATCTTCATCACCTCATCACCGGCGTTGGGCACGGCGCCGCCCATCGCCGCGTCGGACCACCGCTTGAACTCCTTGTGCCTCTCGGCCGGCGCGCCGAGAATCTCGGCGATGACGGTGACCGGCAGGGGCGCGCTGAAGGACTCCAGCATGTCGAAGGTGCCGCCGGGGCGCGTCCCGGCTTGAAGGTCGTCGAGCAGGCCCACGGCGATCTCTCGAATGCGGGGCTCCATCTCCGCGATCCTGCGCGGCGTGAACGCCATGGTGACCAGCTGGCGCAGCCGCGTGTGGAGCGGAGGGTCCGAGGCGATGATCGACGACGGCTGACCCGAGTCTCCACCCACCAAGCCGGATGCGGGGCCCGCCGACGACGTGAACAGTTTGACGTTCTTCGCCGCGGCCACGACGTCGTCGTATTTGGTGATCATCCAGAAGCCGTAAGGCTCGTTCCAAAAGACGGGCGCCTCGGCGTGGAGCCGTTCGAAATAGGGATAGGGGTCGGCCAAGAACTCGGGGGAAAAGGGGTGTATCTCGATAGTCATGCGCGAGACCTCCGTGCCGGTTGGGCGTGCGATTTGGGCGTGCGGGTTGTGCGCTCATGCGCGCTGCGGGTCGATCATCCAGGCTGCTACTCCTTGAACGCGGGCAGGACCTCGCGGCCCCAGAGCTCCAGGCTCTTGCGGGTCTCCTCGTAGCCGCCCACGTTGCCAATGGACAGCTGCAGGTAGTCGCAGTCGATCTCCTGGCGGTAGCGCTCGATCTCCCGGATGCAGTCGTCGGGCGTGCCGGCGATGGCCCGGTCCCTGGCGAAATCCTCCAGGCTTATCTTTTCGCCGGCGTCCATCCGCTGGAACAGGCCCGCGTCGTCGCGGCCCCGCGCGCCGGCCCGCCAGTACCAGACCTGGGACTCGATGGCTCCCGGCAGCCACTTCTCTTCAACTTCCCGGCGCGTGGCTGCCACGTAGGAGTTTCGCAGCAGGCAGACGACGGGCTGACGGCCGTGACGAGCGCAGGCCTCCCGGTAGCGATCGGTCAGGCGCTTCTCCACCGGCAGCGTCTGCAACAGGTCGGACATCCAGCCGTCGCCAAGCTCCGCGGCCCGCTCCTGGGCACGCCGTGCCACCGCGCCCACCCAGATGGGCGGATGGGGCTGCTGCACCGGCTTGGGCAGCACCTGCACCTCGGGGATCGTGAAGTGCCGTCCCTCGTAGGAGAAGCTCTCCTGGGTCCACGCGGCCCGAATCACCTGAATGGCCTCGCCCAGGCGAGCGCCACGCCGGTTGTAGGGCGCCCCGAAGGCCTCGTACTCTTTGGTCAGGTAGCCGATGCCGACGCCGAGGAGGGCGCGTCCATTGGAGATGTGGTCCAGCACCGCGACCTGCTCCGCCACCTCCAACGGATGGTGCAACGGCAGCAAGAAGACGCCGGTTCCCAGCCGCAGCTTGGACGTCCGGGCGGCAATGGCGGCCAGCAGCACGAAAGGCGACGTGGCGTAGCCCGGCAGGAAATGATGATGGCCCACCACGCCGAGATCGAACCCGTACTCCTCGGCGGCCTGGCACAGCTCGTAGGTCTGCCGGAAGGGATCGCTGCTGCCGGGCTCCTGGAACACAGGAATACTGAACGCGAACTTCACCAGTCGACTCCTGCGCCCGCGACCAGGCCGCCCGTCGATCGGCGTCCTGGGCCGGGGCCGGACCTACAGTGCCTCATACACCGCATCGATCATGGGCGCCCACCGTGGGTCGGCGAGGCCGGCGCCCATGAACATCTGGTTCATCGTATAGCCGAAGCCGACCTTCGCGTCGGGGTCGGCAAACCCCAGCGAGCCGCCGGCGCCCGGGTGGCCGAATGCTCGCGGGTTGGGCCCCATGTACGCCAGAGGGCCCGGCAGCATGAACCCCAACCCAAACCGGCTGTCCAGGGTGAGGACCGCATCCTCGCCGTTGACCTGCTCCACGGTGGCGCGACCGATGGCCTCAGAGCTCAGAACCCGCACGCCATCCACCTCGCCGCCTCGGGACAGCGCCCCGTAGACCCGCGCCAGGGCCCGGGCCGTCGTGTGCCCGTTGCCGGCGGGAATCTCCGCGCCCCGCCATTCGCGCGAGTTGACCGTTCCGCGAGCCATCGCGCCCGCGGGGTTCATGAACGCCTTGGCCTGCATCGAGTCCGGATGTTTCAGCATCTCCTCGAACATGTTGGGCTGGTCCGGTGGAGGCGGCGGCGCGGGGATCATCTCGGCGGTCCTGGAATCGTGGCCAGCGTCGAGTCCGATGTGGAAATCGATTCCCAACGGCTCGGCCACCTCTTCACGAAAATACGTCCCGAGGCTCTTTCCGCTGATGCGACGCACGACCTCGCCCACCAGGTACCCAAAAGTGATGGCGTGATAGCCGTGCCGGGCGCCGGGCTCCCACCAGGGTTCCTGGGCAGCCAGCGCTCGGGTCATCGTCTCCCAGTTGTAAAGAGCGTCCGGCGGCAGCGGCTCCTTCACTGCCGGCAGGCCAGCCTGATGAGTCAGCAGGTAGCGGACCGGCAGGTCGGCTTTTCCGGCCTGGGCGAAATCCGGCCAGTACCGGGCCACGGGCGCGTCGATGTCCAGCTTGCCCTGGTCGACCAGGCGATGAGCGCAGATCGTGGTCATGCCCTTGGTGGTGGAGTAGACGTTGACGATGGTGTCGCGCTCCCAGGGACGTGTCCGCGCCGCGTCGGCGTAGCCGGCCCAGAGGTCGACGACTGGCCGCCCATCGACGGTGACCGCCACCGCCGCGCCGACCTCGCCGTGGCGGGCGAAGTTCTCGGCAAACGCCTCCCGGACCGCGCCGAAGCGTGTGTCGCACTCGCCACTGATCTCGACACTGGTGACCATGCGTGCCTCCCTCTTCCACCTCTCGGCGGCGATCAGACTCGCGGCGCGTTCCGGGATCCGGCGATTCAACGTGAGGAAAGATGGGCCAATTGTAGTGGGGACGGGGGGCGTGTCAAGACCAGAGGGGCCTGGTTCCTGTCGGCTGCGCCTAGTCTGGCGACCAACGGCTACCTGTTGGCTGACGTTATTGGTTCCCACTCACCCACCCCACAGGCAAGAATACGAGGGGCTCCGCCTCTCGTGCTACCGGCCAACTTCTTGAACGGACTTGACAGCATCTTACAAACATGTTACATATTTAGCAATTTAGTACCATTTAAGTTCAGGTGATCCCATGCGGCCCAACGAGATTCAGGAGATAGAGGAGGTGTTCAATCTCACCTCCCGTGACCTGGCAAATGCCCTCAACGTAGCACCGTTAACCGTCGCGAGATGGGAGAGTGGCCAAAGCAATCCAACCGGTCTTCAGGAGGAAGTCTTGCGCGCGCTCCACAATACGGCGCTCGAAGTTCAGGGGCAAAAGGATGCCCAACAAGCCAAGATCATCCGAGGGCTAATCGTCCTTGGCGTCGGGGCATTGATATACTTCCTCTTGACGAAGCGATAAGGAGCCTCCATGAAGTACGGATACTGCCCGCAATGCAAACGTATCTCACCCATAGGCAAATTCATCGCTGGGAAAATATTGGGGTCGTTGGCAGGAGCCACGGCTGGAGCGGGAGCGACACGTAACCCGTCTGGGACGCTTCTTTCCAGTCTAGGCGGGTTCGTTGTAGGGGTGTTAGTCGACGACTTCATCGAAAAGCATGTCGCACCGCGTTGCCCTATATGCCGCGCCATACTGGAGGTATGGGACGAAGGGCTTGACTTCGATTAGCCTCGCAGCGCCTTGAGCACGGCCTCGCGCTGATCATCGGGCGCCGGCTGCCCGTCAGGCGCCGGTTGCCCGTCAGGCCCCGGCGTATAGTAGGTCACCGCGCCGGCGACGCGAGCGGCCACGGGCACGCCGTCCCGGTAGACGATACGGTTTGCCGCCACGGCCGGGACCCGGTCGCCCGGCGTGAGGATGCCGACCAGGTTCAGGGGGTCGGCGCCGCTGACGCCGACCAGGTGGCCGTCCGGGGCCTTGCGCCGCACCGCTCGCAACGCCACGACGGCCTCGGGCAGGGCGTACTGCTCGCCGGAGAAGCCCGAAACGAAGCGTCCGCCTCGGATCTCGCCCCGCGCCTCGAGCCGGCGCAGGACGCGGAGCACGTTGCGCCAGGGGGGAAGGCCCGTTTCCCGCAGCGCTAGGCGATGAAAGATGACGCCGTAGCGCCGCAGCAGCTGCCGGGCCCAGAGCTCCGCAGCGTCCGACGGGTCGGCGCTGGCCTGCTCCTGGTCGCGCAACAGGGACCAGCGTCCCATGGCTACCTGAGGCACGGCGCCCTCGAAGCGCCCGCCGTACCGGCCCCGGGGACGGCGGGACGACGCCCGGCGAGCCGGCGCGATGAGCCCCCGAAGTCCAGCGAAACCGTCGCCGGTAATCAGTCCCGCGGCCACCAGCTCGCCCAGGGCGTTGCGCACTTCGGCCGGCAGCCGGCGGGTCGCACGCGCCAGGTCCTGAAGGAAACAAGCGCCTCGCCGTTGGAGGTGCGCCTCGATCTCCCGCGCGAGGCTGCTCAGCCTGCCCTTTTGGGCCGACCCGTTGACCTCGGACGCGGCGCCCAGCCACTGCTCCAGCTGTTGCCGGAAGAGCAGTGCCACGGGCGATGAACGCGTGGGCCGCGAGCGTTTTCGGTCCCCGTTGGCCGGCGAGAACAGGCGTCCCCAGACCACCTGGCCCGAGAGGCACAGCTCGTCGAGCAGCGACGGCGCGTAGCGGGCGATGCGGGCCGGCAGCACCTGGGCCTCCCACGCCCCCGCGGGCGCCTGAAAGCCCTGGAGCTGGTCCAGCACCTCGGCAACGCCGCTGGTCCCCTGGAGCCTCGCCTCGGGGTCGGCATGCTGCCAGACGGCGACGAACCGAAGGAACTCCGACGCGGTGGCCGGCTCGATCTCTCTCCTCAGCCGGTCCAGCGTGTGGCGGTGAATCCGGGCCAGCAGCCGCCGTTCGCACCACTCCTCCTGGTCGACGCCGGGACTGAAGTGGCCTCGGAAGACGAAGCCCTCAGCCTCCAACGCAGCCAACGCCGACTCGATCTCCGGAACCGGCAGCGCCAGCGAGCTCGCCAGCGTCACGGCGGTGACAGGTCCCAGGCCCTCGAGCCGGCCGCGGAGCAGCTCGTGAAGAGCCTCCCCGCGCTCCCATACTCGTGCCGCGTCCCGAGGAGGCGCAACGATGGATGGCGTCAACGACGCGCCCGGGAACAGCGCCCGCAGCTGGGGCAGGCGTTCGGCGGCCACCCACAGGCGTGTCCCCGTCTCGGCGGTGAGCAGGGCAGCACGGCTCGAACCGGCCAGGGCATCGAGGAGGCCGCCCCAGCCCGCGGCCTCCTCTTCCGTCATGTAGCCCAGGAGGGACAGGGCGTCGTGGAGCTCGTCCTCGTTCTCGGCGTCGGGCCACGCCTGCTCTTTGACCAGCGCGATGGCGCCGGCGTCCAGAGTGGCCAGGTCCCGGGCCGACTCCACGTCCAGGACACGGCGGGTCATCACCGCCTGAGTCCGGCGCTCCTCCAACGGAGCGTCGTCCAGGAACGCGTAGGGCTTGACGTTCAGAATCTCGCAGGCCAACGGCGAAGGCTCGACGGTCTCCTTCGCCACCAGGTTCAAAAGCCCCTGCTCGATGGAGTCCAGCACCCGAATCAGGCCGTCGACGTCCATCGCCTCGTGGAGGCAATCGTGCACGGTCTGCGTCACCAACGGGTGGTCCGGGATCTCGATGTCGCCGACCACGTTCTCGGCGCAGGCGACCTGGGTTGGGAAGACCGCGCCCAGCAGATCGTCGGCCCGCATGCGCTGGAACGGCGCGGGAACTTTCTTGCCTCTCTCGCGCCGCAACACCGCCAGGGAGCGGGTGACGTTCCACCTCCACCGCATCTGGAACATCGGCGCGGCCAGCAGGGCCTGGACGAGGACCTGCTCGGTGGTGTCGGGCTGCAGGTACGCGAAGACGTCGGCCAGGGGGAAGCTATGCTGCGGCCCCAGCGAGATGACGATGCCGTCCTCGGTCGCCGCGGCCTGGAGCTCCTGGTTGAACATGCGGCAGAACCGTTTGCGCAACGCGAGGCCCCACGCCCGGTTGATCCGCCCCCCGAAGGGGGCGTGCAGGACCAGCTGCATGCCGCCGCTGTCGTCGAAGAACCGCTCCAGGACGATGGTCTCTTGCGTCGGCACCACGCCCAGGGATGCTTTGGTCGCCGCGAGGTACTCCACGATCTGCTCGGCGGCGGACGGGTCCAGGCGCAGCTCGTCCGTCAGCCAGCGGACGGCGCCCGCCGGGTCCGCCAGCCTGGCCTCGATCGCTTTGCGCAGGTCCGACACGTGGGCCGAAAGCTCGGCGGTGCGGGCCGGGGCCTCGCCCAGCCAGAACGGGATGGTGGGCGGCTGCCCGTGGGCGTCCTCCACCCGGACCTTGCCCTGCTCGACTCGCAGGATGCGCCACGACGAGATGCCCAGCTGAAAGATATCGCCGGGCATGCTCTCGATGGCGAAGTCTTCATTGAGGGTGCCGACCACCGCGCCGTGGGGCTCCAGCACGACCTGGTAGTCGGCCGTCTCCGGGATGGCGCCGCCCGAGGTGATGGCGGCCAGCCGCGCGCCTCGACGCGCTCGCAACCTGCGCCCAACGCCGTCGTAGTGGATGTGGGCGCCGCTGCGGCCTCGCCGGGACGCAAAGCCCTCCGCGAGCATCGCCACCACCTGGTCGTACTCTTGGCGGCTGAGGTTCCGGAACGGGTAGGCGTTGCGAAACAGATCGAACAGCTCGTCCTCGCCCCACTCCTCGACGGCCACGGCCGCAACGATCTGCTGCGCCAGGATGTCCAGCGGCTTCTCCGGGATGCTCAAGCGGTCGAGCTTGCCCTGACGCACCGCCGACATCAGCGCGGCGCACTCCACCAGGTCGTCGCGGCTGAACGGGAACAGCCGGCCTTTGGGGACCGCGCCCTTCGCCTTGCGTGACGACGCGGAAGGGGTGTGGCCCGACCGGCCGACCCGCTGGAGGAAGGTGGAGATGGCGCGCGTCGATCCAAGCTGGCAGACGAGGTCCACCGTGCCGATGTCGATCCCCAGCTCCAGCGACGCCGTGGCCACCAGCGCGCGCAAGCCGCCCGCCTTCAAGCGCTCCTCGGCGTTGAGCCGCTGCTCCCGCGAGAGGCTGCCGTGGTGCGACGTGACCAGGCCCTCGCCCAGCCGCTTGGCCAGGTGGAGCGAGACTCGCTCCGCCAGACGCCGAGTGTTGGTGAAGACCAGCGTCGTGCGGTGCTCCTTGATGAGCTCCGCCAGCCGGTCGTACACCTCTTCCCAGGTCTCGTTGGACATCACCGAGGCCATCGGCTCGCTGGGCAGCTCGAGGGCCAGGTCGAGCCGCCGAACGTGCCCCTCGTCCACGATGGTGCACCTCGGCTTGCCGTCGTGGGCGACGCGCCCGCTGCCTACCAGGAAACGCGCCACCTCCTCGATAGGTTGCTGCGTCGCCGACAGGCCGATGCGCGTGGGCCGCCGACCCAGGAGCGCGGTCAGGCGCTCCAGGCTCAACGCCAGGTGGGCGCCGCGCCGGTCTCGGGCGACGGCGTGGATCTCATCCACGATCACCGTCCGTACGGTCTTCAGCATCGAGCGGCCGCCGTTGGACGTCAGCAAGATGTACAGCGATTCGGGCGTGGTGACCAGGATGTGCGGCGGGCGTCGCGTCATCGCCTGGCGCTGGGACGCCGGCGTGTCGCCGGTGCGCACCAGCACTCGAATGTCGGGCGCGGCCAGGCCCATATCCATCAGGATGTCGCGGACCTCCCGCAGCGGCTCCGAGAGGTTCTTCTGGATGTCGTTGCTCAGCGCCTTCAGCGGCGAGACGTACAGGACCTGGGTCTCGTCGGCCAGCGCTCCGGCCAGGCCCTGTCGCACCAGGTCATCGATGCAGGTGAGAAATGCGGCCAGCGTCTTGCCCGTGCCGGTCGGCGAGGCGATGAGGGTGTCCTTGCCCGATCGGATGGCGGGCCAGCCCCGCTCCTGCGGCGCGGTAGGCTCCGGGAAATGCGACCGGAACCAGCGGGCCACCGCGGGATGGAACCCGGCGAGGACGTCGGTTTGTTCCTTGTGGTTCGGGGGTGTCAACAAGGGTCTCCAGCGTTGGGTTTTCAATTGTACCGTGGCTCGAACGCCAGTGGAACGCCGGTGTGGCGCGGCGCTGCTGGTACAATGCTCATCGAGCCCCCTATCCCGTCGCCTGAACGATCGATCCCGTGCGCCAACAGCTCAGAACCGTCATCTTCGACCTGGACGACACCCTACTGGACTCGTTCGACGCCCGGGTCGCCGCGCTCGCTCAGGTCTTCGCCGAAGCCGGCGTCACCCATGTCGCTCCCGGCGATTTCGTGCGAAAACTCATGGGCCAGCAGCTCCAAGGCCTTCTGGAAAGCCTGAAAGCCGAGGTTGGCACCCAGGTCGACCTGTTCACCCAGTACCGCAGGGCCTACTGGCTCAACGATACGGCCCGCGCTCTCTACCCCGGCGTTCGGGAGCTTCTGGAACGGCTCCAGGCCGGCGGCGTCAGCATGGGCGTCGTCACCCAGAAGGAGCGGCTGTTCGATGTCGACGGCCAAGTTGTGGGGGCGGCGAAGGAGCTGGCCCAGGTTGGCATCGACGGGTTCATCGGCGTGACCGTCGGCTTCGAGGACGTGACGCGGCACAAGCCACACCCCGAGGGCATCGAGCTAGCGCTGGCCACCCTCGAGGCCTCGCCCGAAGAGACGTTGGTGGTAGGCGACAGCGCCGCCGACATCCTGGCCGCCAACGCGGCGGGCTGCCGAAGCTGCCACGCTACCTGGGGCCTGCCCGACGGCTGCGCCACGCTTGGCGAGGCCCGGCCTCACCTGGTGGCCGACAGTCCCGCCGGCGTTCTCCGGATCATGGCCGGCGCCGGCACACCGCGCGAATCCGCGTAATCCGCGGAGGCTAATACCGCTGAATGCCGCGAAGATGCCGCTCGACCTCCCGGTCGACGTCCCTTCGCAGCCTCGAGGCCCACCCGGGGTCTCCCACGTCGGTGGTCCCGAGCCCTCAGCCGAGGGAGGCGGGCGAGACCCCCTGGACCGTCAGCGCGGAGCCTATCGTCCGGCCAACGAACAGCGCGCCGCCGACCAATCCAGAAAGCGCCGCCCTGAATGCGAGGGCAACCCGGTTACGCTCGATCTTCGGACCACGCTGTACGGTTCGTTGCGCGATGCCCACTATACGGCTCCCGCGTCCTTCAGCTCGGCCAACCGCTCCGGCGGATAGCCCAGGATACCGGCCAAGACCTCGTCGTTGTGCTGGCCCACCGTCGGCGTCGAGCCCACCACCATCTTGGTACGGCTGAAGTGTATCATCTTTCCAGCGACGTGCAGCGTGCCCGCCACCGGGTCCGGCGCCTCCACCATGACCTCCCGCGCGGCGATCTGCGGGTCGCGGGCCGCCTGCGGGACGTCGTTGACCGGCGCGGCCGGCACCCCTGCGTCGGAGAAGGCCCCCACGACCTCCTGCACCGTCCGCGGCTTGCACCACGCGACGACGGCCTCCTCGATCTCGTCGGCGTGCCGAGCGCGACCGTCCCGCGTCTTGAGACGCTCGTCCTCCAGCCAGTCGGCCCGGCCCAACGCCCGGCAGACGCGGGGCCACATCGGGCTCCCGGCCCCAATGATGTACGCCCAGCCGTCGCTGCACTCATAGGCGTTGGACGGCGGAAAGCCGCCCCGGTTCCCCGTGCGCTCGGGGACGGTCCCATCGCCCAGAAAAGCCGAGATGGGGATCTCGTTCAGCGTGAAGCCGGTGTCGGCCAGGCAGACGTCGATGGCCTGCCCTTCGCCGGACACCTCCCGCTCGCGCAGCGCCGCCAGGGCGCCGATGGTCGCGTGCAACGCCGTGACCCGATCGATGATCGTGGCGTAGGAGCGCGTGGGCGGCGTGCCGGGAAAGCCCGTCAGCGACATGAGCCCGCTCATCGCCTGGCCGATGGGGTCGAAGCCGGTCCGGTCGCGGTAGGGGCCGAACTGGCCGTAGGCCGACACGTTGACCATGATGATGCGCCGGTTGATGGACCGGAGGCTCAGGTAGCCGAAGCCCATGTCGTCCATGACGCCGGGACGGAAGTTCTGGATCAGGATGTCGGAGACGCTAACCAGGTCCCGCAGCACCTCCTTTCCCTGGTCGCTTCGCAGGTCGAGGGTCAGGCTCTTCTTGCCCGAGTTGTACTGCGCCCAGTAGACGCTCTGGCCTCGGACTTTCGGGCCGTTCTCCCGGCTGACGTCGCCTCCCGGGGCCTCGACCTTGATGACCTCGGCGCCCATGCGGGCGAACATCAGGCCGGCGCGGGGCCCCGCCTGGTATCGTCCCAGGTCGAGAACGCGAATGCCCTCCAAGGGGCCGTTCATCTCCGCCATGGCTGCCCTCTTTCTTACCCCGGCTACGCTCGCAGGGCCCCCGGCTACCCTCGCAGGGGCCGGAAGAACGCGCGAATGTCCTCCACCAGCGCCTTGGGCTCCTCCAGCGCGGCGAAATGACCGCCGGTGGGCATCTCGGTCCAGCGCTGCAAATTATAGGCCCGCTCCACCGTGGCCCGCGGAGGCTTGACGATCTCTTTCGGAAAGACGGCCACGCCCGTGGGGACCTCGACCCGTCCGCTGCCGAGGCCCTGGCCCTGGGCGTGGAACGACTCGTAGTAGAGGCGCACCGACGACCCGATGGTCTGGGTCACCCAGTAGATCATCACGTTGGTCAGCAGCTCGTCCTTGGTGAAACTGCGCTCGACGTCGCCGTCGCAATCGCTCCAGCGGCGAAACTTCTCCACGATCCAGGCGCACAGCCCGGCCGGCGAGTCGTTGAGCCCATAGGAGAGCGTCTGCGGCTTGGTGCCCTGGATCGTGGCATAGCCCATCTCCTCGGCCCGAAACGCTTCGAACTCCTTCAACCAGCGCTTCTCCTCCTCGGTGCGCTCGCTCTCCGACGCGGCGCCACGGCCGGATATGACCATGTTGAGATGAATCCCGGCGACCACGTCGGCGTGCCTGGCGCCGAGGAACGTCGTCACCGACGCGCCCCAATCGCCGCCCTGGGACCCGAACCGGCGGTAGCCCAGCTCCTCGCTCATGAGCTTGGCGAACAGGCCGGCGATGCGTCCGGTGTCCATGCCGCGCTCCCGTGGCTGGCCGGAGAAGCCGTACCCCGGCAGCGAGGGGACCACCATGTCGAAGGCGTCGGCGGGATCGCCGCCGTGGGCCGCCGGGTCCGTCAGGGGCCCCAGGACCTTGTACATCTCGAAGAACGAGCCCGGCCAGCCGTGGATCATGATCAGCGGGAACGGGTCGGGCCCCTTGCCCCGTTGGTGGACGAAGTGGATGCTCAGGCCGTCGACGTCGGCCTTGAACTGCGGCATCGCGTTCAGCAGCCGCTCCTGGGCGCGCCAGTCGAACCGCGTCCGCCAGTAGGCCACCAGCTCCTGGATGTAGGCCAGATTGCTGCCGTAGTCCCAGCCCGAGCCGGGTATCTCGTCGGGCCAGCGGGTGTCATCCAGACGCTCGTTGAGGTCGTCCAGCACGGCTTGCGGCACATCGATGATGAAAGATTCAGACGCCATCATGCTCCTTATCTAGGCGAACGCCGCCGGCACCGCCGTCACCTGGTGCTCCTGGAGAGCCGGCAGCACCTCTTCGCCGAACCGCTTCAAGTTCCGCATGAACAGCTCATGCGGCAGGCCCCCGGTGTTCATCGTCAGCAGCATGGTGTTCGTCCCGTCCATGTCGGCCCGCTTGATCAACACCTCCCGCACCTCGTCCGGGTTGCCCCACGGCATCCGCGTCCCCCGCACCGCGTCGTCCAGCGTCACCGTCCGGGTCGTCTCCCGGGCCCGTACGTAAGCCTCCCGTACCTCGGGCCGCATGTAATCGAAGGCCGCGTCGCTGAGGTACCCCTTCCGCTTCGCCTCCGCCGGATCGCGGATGCTGCCGTGGCCGAACAGGGTGTTGACAAAGTACAGCCAGCTTGGGCCGGCCTCTTTCGCCGCCTGCTCCTTGCTATCGGACACGTAGACGCTGGTCGCCCCGACGAGATGGTCGGGGGTGATGGCATGGCCGTGGCTGGCCAGGCACTCGGCGTAGTACCGGGTCACGTCTTCCCTCACGCCCGGCGTGGCCGTCTCTCCCGGTGTGATGGGAAAGTTGTGCTTCGCGGCCCACTCGATGGTCTCCTTGCTTCCCGTGACCGGCACCCACACGGGAGGATGCGGCTGCTGCAACGGGCGCGGCCAGATGGCCACGTCCTTGTACGACCAGAACTTCCCCTCATACGAAAAGACATCCTCGGTCCAGGCCAGCTTGATGATCTCCCATGCCTCCTCGAAGCGCGCCCGGGACTCCGCCATGTCCATGTTGTAGGCCATGTATTCCCGCGGAATGCCCCGAACGAACCCGGAGATGATGCGGCCGCCGGACATGCAATCGGCCATCGCCAGCTCCTCCGCCAGCCTCAGCGGCTCGTGGATCGGCAGCGCGTTGCCGTAGATCAGGATCTTCAAGCGCTTGGTGATCTGAGAGGCCGCGGCCGCCATGAGGTTCGGCGAGTTCATCAAGCCGTAGGGCGAGGTGTGGTGCTCGTTGAATCCCACGCCATCGAAACCGAGCTCGTCCATGTAGGCCCACGCCTCCAGATGCTCCCGGTAGTTTTCCGCCGCCACCTCGGGTCGAAAGTGACGCCCGGGCAGCGGATAAGGGAGACGCCCCTCCACGTTCAGATGGTCCAGTCGCTCCGGATAGGCCAGCAGATCGAAGGCGAAGATTTTCATCGCCGTCACCTCCCTGTATCAGGCCCCTCTATCGCGATTACGCACCGGTGATCCGCTCGAAGTTCTTGTGCGCGATCAGCTCCCGCTCCTCGTCGTCCAGCGGGAGCCGGCGGAACGCCTCCACGGACCTGGCCTGGTCGGCCAGCGGGAAGTTGGTCCCGAACAGGACGCGGTCCGCGCCCAGCCGTCGTATCGTCGACACCAGCCACTCGGCGGGCTCGGCGCCGTCGGCGACGGCGCCCAAGCGCAACGACAGGTCGGCGCTCACGTTGGCGTACCTGGACGTCAGCTCGGCCAGCTCATCGGCGCCGTTATCGGGCAGGTAGGGGAAGTAGGCCATGTGGGCGAAGATCAAACGCAGGTCAGGGAACTGAGGCAGGACCCTGCCGAAAGTCGCGGCTTGAGCGTAGGCCAGGTCCTGGCCGGGCGCCGGATTGCCCGCCGACTGCGTTAGCAGCGGCACGCCTTGCCGGCAACAGTAGTCGTAGAGGGGCAGCAGCCGCTCGTCGTCGCCGAAGATGCGAAGGGTCGCGGGCACGATCTTCACGCCCTTGGCCCCCGCCGCCATCCATCGTTCGATGCCCGAAAGCATCTCGTCCTCGGTCATCCGAACGGGGTCGACGCCGCAGAAGAAGCTCAGGTTCGGGTGCTCCTTGACGAACGCCGCGCACCAGTCGTTGTTGCCCACGACGCGGCAGACGGCCTCGCGGCGCACCGCTTCCTCCGCCGCGGCCCGGTCTCGGACATCGGGCGGAATCGCGGCCATCCCATCCTCGACGTAGATGGAGGTTGGCGTGAACATCAGGATGTTCACGTGGTCGACCCCCGAGCGGCCGATGGCGGCATGAAGCTCCTCGACGGTGCCGCAGACGTCGGCCTCCGGCCTTCGGACGACGCGGCCCATGAAGTCGCGGGCGGCCTCGCCGGTCGGAAAGCAGTGCACGTGGCAATCGATGAGCTTCAGGTCAGGCATGGCGTCCTGCCGGGTTGACGCGGGCCGTGGCGCGGCGCGTTCGTGGAACACCTCCCCAGCGCGTGCATTATAGCGGCTGAGCCGGTCGCTGAGCGACATCAGCATTTCCGTCCGTCGGTGGCTGAGCCAGTCGCTGAGCGACATCAGCATTTCCGTCCCAGCGACAAGCGGCGACTCAGCCGCCGACGGACGGCCGGACCTTGGCGTGGTATCATCCCGGCATCCCGGCCCCACCCAAGCCGCCGCCGAACCGGCGGCGGCTGAGCGACATCAGCATTTCCGTCCCAGTGTTGCCGCGGCTCAGCCGCCTGAGCCGTATCAACATTTCCGGCCCGTTGTCGCTAGCGTCTGAACAGGAGGAGAGCATGGCCTCGGACACCCAACCCGTGGTGATCTACGAAAAACGTCCCGACGGGGTCGCCGTCGTCACCTTGAACCGGCCCCAGGCCCTCAACGCCTGCAACCGCCTCATGTGGAACGCGCTGGCGGAGACGTGGGAAGCGATCGCGAAAGACGACGAGGTCAGCGTGGTCGTGCTCACCGGCGCCGGCGACCGGGCCTTCTGCGTCGGGGCCGACTTGAAGGAGATGGCCAACCGGTCCGCCGGTGACGATACTCCTCGCCAGGATGTCCGCAAGATGCTCGAGACCTGGGACCTCGACCTGTGGAAGCCCATCGTCTGCGCCGTCAACGGCTATGCGTTGGGCTCTGGCGTCAACATGGTCATGTCCACCGACATCCGCATCGCGTCGGAGCATGCAACCTTCGGGCTGAGCCAGATCAAGTGGGGCCTGGTCAGCGGACACGGCACGCAGCTCCTGCCTCGATTCCTCTCCTACTCCGTGGGTATGGAGATGCTCCTCACCGGCGAGAATATCAGCGCCCAGCGGGCCTACGAGATCGGCCTGGTCAATAAGGTTGTCCCGAAAGAACGCCTGATGGACGAGGCGATGGCGATGGCCCAGAAGATCGCCGGCTATGCCCCGCTGGCGCTGCAAGGGATCAAGGAAGCGGCGGTGCGAGGGTTGGGCTTCACCCTGAAAGACGCCATCGCCTGGGGTCTTCGGATGGAGGAGCTGAACAACGCCACCGAGGATGCGAAAGAAGGCCCCATCGCCTTCGCCGAGAAACGCCCGCCCCAGTGGAAGGGGCGGTAGCGGCTATTCCAAAACCCCCGCGCCCTTCGAGGGAGAGGGTTAGGGTGAGGTCCGACTCCCGTCCCGATGGGGCATCGGGATGGTAATCGCAGGTGGTTTCAATCTGGCGGCCCCACCTTCGGTATAGCTTCACAGGACCGATCGCTTTACGACGGGGGCATAGTTGATGTGACTCAGCCAGCGGCTGTGCCAAAGCAACATTAGGCCGGAAAAGCCGATGCGGCTCAGCCGCCTCAGCCACCGCGCGTCAGCTCGAGCCACAGGCGGTAGACCTCCCGGCGCGGCCTCCCGCTCTCCTGCGTCGCCAGTCCGACGGCGTCCCGCGCGCCGAACCCCCCGTCGCGGAGCTGCCCCAGCCTCTCGCGGATTTCGTCGTCTCCGGTCTGCTCCTGGGGCCGGTCGCTCCCTTGCAACACCAGCGTGATCTCGCCACGCGGCCGCTCGAAATGCTGTAGCGCCTCGGCCGCCGTTCCTCGGAAGACCTCCTCGTGCAGCTTGGTGAGCTCACGGCATACGGCCAGGCGGCGTTGGCCCATGATGGCGTCGATGTCGGCAAGCGCGGCCCGGAGCCGATGCGGCGCTTCGAACGCTACCAGGGTCCGAGCCTCGCCCGCGACGGACGCGAGCAGCCGTCGCCGCTGGCCTGCCGTCCTAGGCAAGAAGCCCAGGAACGTGAATTGGTCCGGCGGCAGGCCCGAGACGGCCAGGGCCGACGTCACCGCCGACGGCCCCGGCACGACCTCCACGCGCACCCCTTCGTCCAGCGCGGCGGTCACCAGGCTATACCCCGGGTCGCTGATCGTGGGCATCCCGGCCTCGGTCACCAGGGCCACGTCCCCTTCGCGGAGCCGTTCGAGGATGCGGCGGAGCTTGGTGTGCCGGCCCTGCTCGTCGTAGCTGGTCAACGGCGTGGCGATCCCGTGCCGGGTGAAAAGTTTCCTGGTCCGGCGGGTGTCTTCGGCCGCCACGAGGCTGACCTCGCTCAGCACCCGGACCGCTCGAAACGTGACGTCTTCCAGGTTGCCGATAGGGGTGCCGACCAGGTAGAGCGTCGCCACGAGTCCACCTCGTCCCGGACGGTATGCGGGACTATCCTCCGTCGCGCCGCTCGCCCCAGCCCAGCAGGCGGCGCATGATCAAGACGCTGCCCAGCAAGAAAAGCGTCGAGCCCACGAGCTCGAAGCTCTCCTCGTAAAAGACCGCCACTCCGTAGGCCGTCTTGTGGGTGGGGAGATAGGTCAGGCCGACGAACTCCAGGATCAGCGCCAAGCCCCAGAACCCCAGGGCGGCCAGACCCATCCAGAAAAATTGCCGCACGTACCCCCGGTGGGAGACGATCAGCGCCAGTAGAATCAGGCCCCCCAACACAAAGACCGGCGCAAACAGCGCCTCCCACAGGGCGTAGGTGATCTCGTAGTGCAGGATACGGTCCCAGATCCCGATCGACTTCCAGACCGCCATGGCGACCCGCTCGTGGATCTCGACGGCTTCGTCCATCGCGAGGTACGCAAATAAAAATCCCCCCGCCAGCCACAGCCGGGGATACCGGACCGGCGCCACAGCCCTGCCGCCGATCACGAAGAGCGTCAGCGCCACGGCCGCGAGAATGGCGCTGTGGAAGAAGGTCGCGGGATTGCCCTCCTTCGCCATGTCCCACACCGGCAGAACGTAGAAGGTGTTGAGGCCGATGAGAACGGCTACGGCAAAGATCAGAGCGCCGCAACCCCACCACAGCGCCCGATCGTGGCCGGTTGGGTCGGCGGGGAAGGCGACAGCGAGCCTCAAGGGCGGTCTCCCAGGCGGCGTCAAGGCGAACCGGTGTTTACGCCGGCGAGCTCGCCCCATTCTGCCTGAAGTGCCAGGCCGATGGCAAGGAGAGGGGAGAGGAAGAGGCCCGCAGAGATCGCAGGCGGCGGTTTGAGGCGCGCGCTTAGCCGGCGTGGCCGGCCGCAGGAAGCTCGATGACCACACCCCGCTCCAGGCCCTGCAGGTCCCGGAACGTGGTGACGTGGGCCCCGGCAAAACGCCGGTGCGCCTCTTGGACCACGGCCGCCGCCTGCCCGTCACCAACCTCCAGGACGGTCCAGCGGGGACGTTCCGCCCTGCCGGCGATCTGGCACAACAAGCGCCGAATCGCTGCCAGTCCATCCTGGCCCGGCACCAACGCCCCTTTGGGCTCGAACCGGCGGATCTCGGGCTGGAGCCGATCCCATTGAGACGCGGGGATATAGGGCAGGTTGGCCACGACGATGTCCAGCGGCCCATCCAGCGGCTCCAGCAGGTCGCCCAGGAGCAGCATCACGCGCTCCTCGACGCCGTGCCGGCGGCTGTTCAGCGCCGCGACACGAAGGGCGGGCCGGGAGATGTCGGTGGCCAGGATGCGCGCCCCGGGCAGATGGACCGCCAGGCTCACGGCGATGGCCCCGCTGCCCGTGCCCACGTCGGCGATGCGAGCGTCGCCGTGGGGAAAGGAACGGCCAACCAGATCGAGCACGCGCTCCACCACCGTCTCGGTCTCTTGCCGCGGCACCAGCACGTTGGAATCGACCATCAGGTCGAGGCCAAAAAACTCGCGGCGCCCGACGATATACGCCAGCGGCTCCCGGTGGAGCCTCCTGTCGACCAGGCCCTCGAACCGGCGGAGCGCGCTCTCCGGCAGCGGCTCCGGAAGGGCGGCGTAGAGCGCCGCCCGCGAGCGCGCCGAGGCCTCCATGAGCAAAACATCGGCGTCCAATGCTGCATCGGGAATCGCTGCCCCGGCCAGCCGCTGCCGCGCCCAGGCCATGGCTTCGCGGGTCTTCAAGCCACGGCCTCTTCGAGGCGTTGGGCCTGCTCGCGGGCTGTCAGGGCGTCGATGAGCTCGTCCAGATTGCCTTCCAGGAGATGGGGCAAGTTGTGCAGGCTGAGATCCAGGCGATGGTCCGTGACCCGGTTCTGCGGGAAATTATAGGTGCGGATCTTCTCGGAGCGGTCGGCGGTGCCGACCTGGGAGCGGCGGCGCTCGGTGATCTCCGCCTGCTGCTTGCGCTGCTCGATATCCAGTATCCGCGCGCGCAAGACGGCCATCGCCTTCTGCTTGTTCTTGAGCTGGGAACGCTCGTCCTGGCAGACCGCCGTGATGCCGGTGGGAGTGTGGACGATGCGCACCGCCGTAGCGACCTTCTGAACGTTCTGTCCGCCGTGGCCGCCGGCGTGGAAGATGTCGATGCGAAGGTCCTCGGGGTCGATGTCGACCTCCACCTCGTCGGCCTCGGGCAGCACCGCCACGGTGGCCGTGGAGGTGTGAATGCGGCCGCTGGTCTCGGTGTCGGGCACCCGCTGGACGCGGTGGACGCCGCTCTCGTGCTTCAGCCGGCTGTAGGCCCCCTTCCCGGCGATCTCGAACGTGATCTCCTTGAGGCCGCCGATCCCCGTCTCGTGGCGGTTCATCAGCTCCACGTCCCAGTTGTTCATCGCGGCGTAACGGACGTACATGCGATAGAGGTCGGCGGCGAAAAGGGCCGCCTCGTCGCCGCCGGCCCCGGCTCGTATCTCCACGATGACCGACTTGTCGTCGTTGGGGTCGGCGGGCAAGAGAGCGATCCGCATCTCGTCGGACAGCCGGTCTCGCCGCTCCTCCAGACGCTCGATCTCCTCTCGCGCCATGGCCGCCAGATCGGGGTCGGGCTTCTCGCGCAGCAACGTCTGCGTCTCCCCGAGCTCGGCCACGGTCTTCTTGTAGTCGCGGTACAGGCCGACGACGCGCTCCATAGCTGCCCGCTCCTTGGCCAGCGATTGGACCTTCTCGTAGGAAGATGCTACCTCCGGCTGGCCCATCGAGTCGGTCAGCTCGTCGTAACGACGAACGGCGTCTTCAAGCTTCTCTGTCAGTCGGTCGAGCATGGCACGGGTTTCCCAAAACCCAAAATGGCTACGCAAAGGGGGCCGCGGGAGCCGGGACGCCGGTCTCCCCTCACCATTATAGCAACGGAGGCCGGGGCGGCGGCTGAGCCGGTGGCTGAGCCATATCAGCATTTCCGGC
>JACZVV010000152.1 GCA_022572465.1 Chloroflexota bacterium | reverse complement strand
GCGGGATCACCAACGGCTTCGTGGCCGCCACGGGCGCCTACCTCATCGTCCTGTTCGGTGGCGTGCTGCTCGCGAGGTTGGTGGCCCTGTAAGCTCGGAAAACGGGACGAAGGAAGATGGAGGAGTCAGATGGCCAAGCCGCTGGCGGTGACCGACGCCGAGTTTGAACGGGAAGTGCTTGAGGCGGAGCTGCCGGTCCTGGTGGACTTCTGGGCCGAATGGTGCGGACCCTGCCACGTGATCGCCCCCATCCTGGAGGAGCTGGCTGACGAGTACGACGGCAGGGTGAAGTTCGTGAAACTGGACACCGAAGAGAACTTCGACACGGGGGACCGATACGGCATCAGAAGTCTGCCAACGATGCTGGTGTTCAAGGATGGCCAACGGGTCGACGAGATCATGGGCGCCCACCCTAAGAAAGACCTGGTGCGGACGCTGGAGAAGGTGTTGGCTTGAGGGGTACGGCAACGTGGCTCCGATTATCGCCTTGGCCGTCTGTTGACGCGGCGCCGCTCTAGGGTCGCCGAAGCGTTTTTCGTGGCCCGGGACCCGCGCAAATCGAAAGACCGTTGAGGAGAGGAGATAAGAGATGCCGAAAGAAGTGATCGTCTACTCCCAGAAAGGCTGAGCCTTTTGCGGTCGCGTGAAAGAGTTTCTTTCACAGAGAGGCGTGCCCTTCACCGAGAAGGACGTGGTCGAGGACGACGCGGCGATGGAAGAGCTGACCAAGCTCAACTTTTTCAGCACGCCGGTGACCCTCATCGACGGCGAGGCGGTGGTGGGGTTCGACCGCCCGAAACTGCAGGCGCTGTTGGACGCGTGACGTAGGGGCGGCGGCTGAGCCGCATCAGCTTCTCCGCCCACGTCGCCCTTACAATGGAGTACGACGTGCCGGGTTGTTCACGAATCTCCATCGAGGAGGGGTCGATATGCCAAGCAGCGCAACGCGAGACGACGTTCAGAGGCTCTTGAAGGAAGGAGCGCAGTTGGTCGACGTGCTCCCGGAGGCCGAGTACCGGGACGAGCACATCGCCGGCGCCGTTAGCATCCCGCTGAAAAAGCTCGACCGGCAAACGACAGCCCATTTGGACCGGAACCTTCCCGTCATCGTCTACTGCTACGACTTGTTTTGAGACATGAGTCCCCGGGCCGCGTGGCGGCTCGAGAGTCTGGGTTTCAGCAAGGTGTACGACTACGTGGATGGGAAGGCGGACTGGGCGGTCGCGGGCCTTCCGAGGGAGGGCGATAAAGCGGGGTTCAATCGCGCCATCGACGTGGTCCGGCGCGACGTGCCCACGTGCCGCTTGAACGTCCTTCTTAAAGACGCGGGAGGCACAGTCCAGGTTGGGGGGAAGGAGATGTGCCTGGTGGTCAACGACGAGGGCATTCTCCTGGGCCGTCTCCGTGGGGCCGTGTTCGAACGAGATCCGGAGACTCCCATCGAGGAGATCATGGAGTCGGGTCCGACGACGATCCGCCCGGATACCATGCTCCAGGACATTTGTGCACGCATGGAGAAGCGCCGGGTCGACAGTATTCTGGTGGCCACGGAGACGGGTCGCTTGATCGGCATTCTTTACCGGGCCGACGCCGAATGGGCGCTGGGCGAGGCAGAACCCGAGTAGGGGCGAACTGCCAGTCGTCCCTGCGCCATGCGGGACCGGCGTTGGCGGCTGCTATAATCGATCGTGCCCCGTTCAATCGAGCGCGCGACGCAACCACCCGAGGCCTGTCGTCGATATGGACCTTCTGCAGGGACTCAACCCCGCTCAACGGCAGGCCGTGGAGGCCGTCGACGGGCCGGTTTTGGTTATCGCGGGTCCGGGCAGCGGCAAGACGCGGGTCATCGTCCAACGCATCGCCTACCTGGTGAAGACCTGCGGCGTCCGGCCTTACCGCATCATCGCGGTCACCTTCACCAACAGGGCGGCACGGGAGCTGCGGGAGCGGGTCCACCGCCTGCTGGGCCAGTCGGTCCAGGACCTCACGCTAGGGACGTTCCACGCGATCTGCGCCCGCATCCTTCGCATCGAGGCCGACGACGCGGGGCTGGACTCCTCCTTCACGATCTACGACGCCGCGGACCAGACCAGCCTGCTGAAGCGCACGTTGGAGGACACCGGAATCGACCCCAAGCGCTTCAGCCCCGGCGCTTTGAAACACGCCATCTCCGCCGCCAAGGCCCGGTTGCTGACCCCCGCCGAGTTCGCCACGACCCGCGCCAACTACTTCGACGAGGTGGTGCTGCGGGCCTATGAGCGCTACGAGGAGCGGCTGCGGCAAAGCAACGCTCTGGATTTCGATGACCTGATCATGAAGGTGGTCCGGCTGCTGGAAGGCAACGACCGTGTCCGGGAGAAGTACCAGAGCCGGTACGTTCACGTGCTGATCGACGAGTTTCAAGACACCAACTTGGCCCAATACCGCCTGGCGCGTCTGCTGGCCGGAGGCTCCCGGAATCTTTGCGTGGTCGGCGATCCGGACCAGTCCATCTACGCCTGGCGGCAGGCCGACGTGGGCAACATCCTGAACTTCGAGAAGGACTACCCCGGTGCCCAGGTCATCAAGCTGGAGCAGAACTACCGGTCGACCCAGACGATTCTGGAGGCGTCCAGCGAGGTGATCGCCGTCAACCGGGAGCGCAAGGCCAAGGAGCTGTGGACGGAGAACCAGCAGGGGCTGCCCATCACCGTGGTGGACGCTCTCAACGAGCAGGACGAGGCGCTGTTGGTGGTGCACGAGATCGACCGTCTGACGAAAGAGGCCGGCCGGCGGTTCAGCGATTGCGCGGTCATGTACCGCACCAACGCCCAGTCGCGACCTCTGGAAGAGGCCTTCGTTCGCTACGGCTTGCCCTACCACCTGGTCGGGGCGACGCGGTTCTACGAGCGCCGCGAGGTCAAAGACGTGCTGGCGTATCTGCGGTTGATCAACAACCCCTTCGACGACGTCAACCTCTTGCGCATCGTCAACGTGCCGTCGCGGGGCATCGGTCAGCGCAGCCTGGACGAGCTTGCGCGGTGGGCAACCGGCGAGAGCGTCCCCATCTACACGGCGCTTCAGCTCCTCGCCCAGTCCGACGACCCCGATGAGCAAAGCAGATCGGGGCCGGAGCTGACGGCCAGGGCCCTGCGTTCGCTGACGGCCTTTCGAGAGCTGATCGACTCCCTGGCGGAGGCGGCGAAACAGCGCACCGTCGCCGAGCTGGTCGAACATGTGCTGACCCAGACGGGCTATCGCGACCACCTGCTGGCGAGCGACGACCGGGGCGAGGAGCGGCTGGAGAACGTTCTGGAGCTACGCACTGTCGCCGAAGGCCAGGCGTTGTTCGACGACGAGAACGCCCTGGGCGAGTTCCTGGAGTCGATCGCCCTGGTGTCCGACGCCGACGATGCGGGCGAGCGGCCCGACTCGGCGACGCTGATCACGCTGCACCAAGCCAAGGGCCTGGAGTTCCCGGTGGTGTTCATCGTCGGGATGGAGGAGGGCGTCCTGCCCCACATTCGCTCCTTCGACGATCCCGCGCAGATGGAGGAGGAGCGCCGCCTGTGCTACGTGGGGATGACCCGGGCGCGGGAGCGGCTGTACCTGGTCCGGGCCTATCGCCGCGCGGCCATGGGCACGCGAACAACCAACCCACCGTCGCGTTTCCTGGCCGACGTGCCCAAACGCCTGACGGTCTCACCGTCCCGGCGCGGTCGCGACGCCGTCTCGACGCCGTCCAGACCCGAGTCGGGACGCACCGCGACCCGGGTCGGGACGCTCGTGCTCGACCAAACGCCGGCGCCCGACCTCAAGCCAGCCCCGGCCCCGTTCCAGGCCGGCGACAGGGTGCGCCATGAGATCTTCGGCGATGGCATCGTGGTCACCTGCGGCGTCAACGGCGTCGACCATGAGGCCACGGTTGCGTTCCGAGGAGACGTGGGCGTGAAGCGCCTCCTCCTGGCCTACGCGCCCCTGGAGAAGGTGTGACGTGAGCGGCTTCGGAGCGACGCCATGAACGTTCTGGGGATCGAGACCTCCTGCGACGAGACCTCGGCCGCGGTCGTCGAGGACGGCAGGCGCATCCGGTCGAACATCATCGCGTCGCAAGTGGAGCTGCACGCCCGCTACGGCGGCATCGTTCCAGAGGTCGCTTCACGGCAGCACATCCTCCAGATTCTGCCCATCGTGCAACGGGCGATGGACGAGGCAGAGGTTGGATGGGCCGACCTCGACGCCGTGGCCGTCACCGTGGGTCCCGGTCTCGCCGGATCGTTGCTGGTGGGGGTCAACGCGGCCAAGGCGATGGCGCTGGGCCGCGGCCTGCCGCTGGTGGGGGTCAACCACCTGGAGGCCCACATCTACGCCA
>JACZVV010000052.1 GCA_022572465.1 Chloroflexota bacterium | reverse complement strand
AACGTCCGGCGCCTCGTTCCGCTGGGCCGTCCCACCGGCGCCATGCTATACTCGCCGCTGGCGAGCGGGCAGGCGCAAACCAGAGCTGGACTAGCTAACCGAAACACAAAGCACCCCAAGCCGCCGTCGGGCGGCGCCCTTCGAGGACCGGCATCATGAACCTGGAACACGTGCTGTATGAGACCGACGGCCCGGTAGCCACGATCACGCTGAACCGGCCCGACCGGCTCAACGCCCTCACCGGCCAGACGATGGAAGAGATCGGCGAGGCGCTGGCCAGGTTTCAGACCGATGACAGCGCGAGCGTGGCCATCCTCACCGGGGCCGGACGCGGCTTCTGCTCCGGCGGCGACCGGAAGGCCACCGCCGAGCGTATGGCCAAGGGAGGACAGGACCGGGCCAGGCGCTCCGCGCCAAGGCCGTTCTATCGCGCCCAGCAGCTCTTCACGACGCTGGACAAGCCCGTCATCGCGGCGGTCAACGGACCCGCCATGGGCGGCGGGATGGACCTGGCGCTCTGGTGCGACATCCGCCTCGCCTCGGACCGGGCAACCTTCGGCGAGATGTACATCGAGCGGGGACTGGTGCCGGACATGGGCGGTCTGTACCTGCTGCCCCGCCTCGTCGGCTACGCCAAGGCGGCCGAGCTCTTGCTCACCGGCGACATCATCGATGCGCAGACGGCCAAGGAGATCGGCCTGGTGAACCATGTGGTGCCCCACGACGAGCTTCCGGAGGCGGCGAGGGCCATGGCGCTGAAGATCGCCGCGAAACCGGGCCACGGCGTGCGGGCCACCAAACGGGCCCTGGCGCGCCTGATGGCGCCCGAGTGGGAGAGGGAGAGCGACTATCACGCGGCGCTGCAAACGGAGCTGCTGGAGAGTCGCGACTTCCGCGAAGCGGACCGGGCCTTCGTGGAGAAGCGCTCGCCCGATTTCACCGGCCACTGACCCGGCCGGCGCTACTCACCCATCACCTGCACGATGACGTCGCGCTGGCGCGGGCGCGAGTCGAAGTCGACCAGAACGATCCGCTGCCAGACACCGAGCAGGGGACGCCGCTGCGCCACGGGGACCACCAGCGACGGGCCCAGGAGGCAGGCCCGCGTGTGGGAGTGGCCGTTGTCGTCGTTATTGCGAATGTTGTGCTGGTAAGGGATTCCGCGCGGCACGAGGCGCTCCATCGCGGCGTCCAGGTCCTCGACCAACCCCGGCTCGTGCTCCATAATTATCACGCCGGCGGTGGTGCCCGTAACGAACACGGTGACGATCCCCTCGGATACGCCGGAATCGGTTACTTGGTTGCACACCTCGCCATTGATCTCGATCACCTGCCCGTCGCCTTTGGTCTGCGCCTGGAAGCTCTTGGTGACGATCACGGTCTTTCTCCCGTCCGCGTCGCTGTCCGGGTGTACGTGCCGGGCGTCGCCAACCGATTCTATTGCGACGGGTTGCTGGGCGCAAGTACGGGGGATGACTTCCCATAATGCGAACGGAGTATTAGACTAGTTATGAAACTGTGTCGAAAAGCAAACGTCGACCGCCACCACGCCGTTCTCGTCCCTGGCCCGGCGGGAAGGAGGGCCCAATGCGTTTGCTGACCCTCGCGATGGCCGTACTGCTCCTCGCCGCCGCTTGCTCCAACTCCAACGACAAGGCGCCGTCCACCGATGTGTACGAGGTGACGCTCCAGGGATCGGCGACGGCCGACGGAATTCTGGTGCTGTCTGCTCCCTCGCGCATCGAAGTGGAGGTGCCCGTCGGCTCGACGGCCCTGGACATCGCCCTGGCGCTACGGACCCAGCTGCAAGAAAAGGGCCATGAGGTGATCTGCACCATCGATCGGGGCGAGCAGGGATTCGCCCTGCTGGTCAAGGGGCGTATCGAGATTTCCAGCGAACGGTCCAACCTGGGCGGCATCGGCGGCGCCGCCAGCCAGGTAATCCAACGGCGCGAGGTGGTCGAGAGCGCCGTGCGGGAGTACCTGCGGTTCCTTCGCGAGAACGACGCTTCAGGCCTGCGCCGGGTGACCACCGACGCGTTCTTTGGCGAGGCGGCAAGCGACCTGGGCCGGGGCGTCAGCCTGGTCAGCCTGAGTGCGCCGTCCATCGGCTGCCGCACGGCGTCGGCCGTGGTCGAAGTCGCCCTCCCCGGCGGAGAGCACCGCCAGGACGAGCTTCAGCTGGTGACCGAGACCGGCCTCACCTGGCGCGTCGACGGCCTGCGACCCCTGGCCTCCTGGCGCGCCCAGCCCTAGCGCCAACGCGATTCTTCATGGCAACATACCTCCTCACCGGCGCCTGTGGTTTCATCGGGTGGCAAGTGGCGGAGCGGCTGCTGGCCGACGGCCACGAGGTCGCCGGTGTCGACAGTCTCAACGACGCCTACGACGCCCGCCTGAAGCACTGGCGGATGGACTCCCTTGTCGGGCAGCCGGGCTTCTCCTTCCACCATGCCGACATCTGCGACCGCAACGAGGTCCGCCGCTGCTTCGACACGACCTACGACGCGGTGATCAACCTGGCCGCCAGGGCCGGCGTGCGGCAGTCCATCGACGACCCTTGGGCCTACTTCGAGACCAACGTCATCGGCACGCTGAACCTCCTGGAGCTGTGTAAGGAGACCGGGGTCCGAAAGTTCGTGCTGGCCTCGACCTCCAGCCTCTACGGCGCGGGCGAGGAGATGCCGTTCCGCGAGGATGCCCCCACCGATTCGCCCCTTTCGCCCTACGCGGCGTCGAAAAAGGCGGCGGAAGCCGTGACCTACACCTACCACCACTTGTACGGCCTGGACGTCACCGTGTTCCGCTATTTCACGGTCTTCGGGCCGGCGGGGCGCCCCGACATGTCGCTGTTTCGATTCGTGCAATGGATCGCGGAGGGGCGGCCGGTGATCGTGTTCGGGGACGGCCAGCAGTCGCGAGACTACACCTTCGTCGACGACATCGCGCGGGGCACCGTTGCCGGCCTCAAGCCGCTGGGGTACGAGATCATCAACCTGGGGGCCGATAGCCCCGTGACCGTCGCCCACGCCATCGAAACGGTGGAGCGGCTCTTGGGACGCAAAGCCCAGCGGTTGTATGAACCGCGGCACCCGGCCGACGTGGTGGCCACCTGGGCCGATATCGGCAAGGCGTCGCGTCTCCTGGGATGGCGGCCCCAGACGACGTTCGAGGACGGGCTGTCCCGCCTGGTCGAGTGGTACCGGGAGAACCGATCGTGGGCCAAGGATATCGCGACCTGAGGCTTCGACACGGTGCCCGGGGCCTCCGCGCCTGCCGCGCATATGGCAAGGCAGAGGTTCGTCCTGTATAATTCGTGGCCGGGTCGGGAAAGGCCCGCATTCTCGGCATCGCGTCAGCTTCATCACAGGGAGGACCGGCTTGGACGACGTGTTGGTGCTCGGCGCCGGCCCCGCGGGAAATAACACCGCCCTCCAACTGTCGCGCCGCGGCTATCGCGTCACCGTCGTCGACCGCCGGCAGGTCATCGGCGACAAGCTGTGCACCGGCATCGTCAGCGTCGAGTGCCTTCGACAGTTCCCTGCCGACGAGTCTCAGGTCATCCAAGAGGCGAAGTCAGCCGACGTCTACTCCCCTTCCGGCGCGTCGCTTCGGATGGCCCGAGAGCAGCCTCAGGCCTACGTGCTCAATCGCGTCGCGTATGTCCAGAGTTTCGCCGACCGAGCGCGGGCCGCCGGCGCCGCCTATCTCCTGGGCCACACCGTTCAGTCGCTGGCCGTCGATGCCGATGGGGTGTCGGCCGTCGTCGCCAACGGGCGCGGGCCCCAGGTGCTGCGAGCCAAAGCGGCCGTGGTCGCCAGCGGTTTCGGCGCCGGCCTCACCAACATGGTCGGCTTGGGCCAGGTAAGCGATCACGTCACCGGCTTCCAGGCCGAGGTCAGCGTCCGGGCGATCGACCGGATCGAGGTGTACGTTGGGCGCAAGTATGCCCCGGGGTTTTTCGCCTGGCTTGTTCCCACGTCACCCGGTCGAGCCCTCCTCGGCCTGCTGGCCCGCCGCAAGGGTGACGAGCTCCTTCAGCAGCTCCTGGCCAAACTTCAGGACGAAGGCAAGGTCACGGGGATCGTCAAGCAGCCCAAGCGGTGGGGCATCCCCATGAAGACGCTGGACCAGGCATTCCGAGACCGGGTGCTGGTGGTCGGCGATGCCGCCGGCCAGGTCAAACCAGCCACCGGCGGCGGGATCTACTACAGTCTCCTCTCCAGCGAGATCGCGGCGGAGACGCTCGATCGGGCGATTCAGGCCGGGGACCTTTCGGCCAGTGCCCTTTCGGCCTATGAAAGGGAGTGGCGGGGCCTGCTGGGCGACGAGCTGGAGACCGGCTACAACGCCCGGCGGCTCTTCGAGCTGCTGGGAGACCGTCAGATCGATTACCTGCTGAAAGCCCTGTCCAGCGACGCGGTGTTGGCGGCAATCTGGGAGTCGCCGAGCGTTTCCTTCGATTGGCACGGCGGCTTCATCCGCCAAGTGCTCCGGATGCCGATGGTCCACAAGGCCCTCAAAACCTTTGGCGTCCTCGTGCCCAAGGCGCTGCGCCGCGCCGACTAGGCCGCGGGGCGCATCGCCTCGACGCGTTCGTCGATGAACGCCTGCATCCACAGCTCGAGCGTGAGGAGCTGCCACAGCTGCATCGACCAGTCGTGGCGTCCGGAGCGGTGCTCCGCGATCAGACGCGCCACGGCGCCGGGCTCGAAATAGCCCCGGCGCCGCACGCGGTCCCCGGCGAGCAGGTCGTCGACCATCGGCCGCAGCTCGCCGTCCAACCAGGCGGCGACGGGCGCGCCGAACCCGGCTTTGGGCTGGCCCAAGACCGCCTTGGGCAACGTGGGCTCCATCGCGCGGCGCAGCAGGCTCTTGGTCTCTGGAAACAACCCGCCCGACAGCTTCAGGTCCGGCGGGACGTTCCAGGCGACGAACTCGGCCAGCTCCTTATCGAGAAACGGCACCCGGACCTCCACCGACGAGGCCATACTCATCTTATCGGTGTAGGTGAGGTTGAGGCTGACCATGAACGCCTTGGTGTCGACGTAGAGCATCTGGTTGAGGAAATCGGCATGAGCGACCCGTTGGAAATACTCACGATGCGTTCGCCAGGCCTCCGTTCCATTGAGGCTCGCGGCGAACTCTTTGGCATAGAGACCCGCCTTTTGGTCTTCATCCAGATAGGTGCAGTTCATGAGGAAGGCGTCTTGGGGCGGCAACGACGCGCTCCGCGCCATCTTTCGCGCCAGTCGCACGACGCCCTTGACCGGCGTCCCTCGCAAGGGAGGCATCGCCAGCAGCGCGGGCTCAACGATGCCGCGGCGCACGGGCGCGGGCAATCGCCGGTACCAGGACGCCCACCGGTGGGCCACGTGCTTACGGTATCCGGCGAAGAGCTCGTCGCCCCCAAGGCCCGAGAGCAGGACCGTGGCCGACCCTCGGGCCTCGCGGGCAACGAGGTAGGCGCCGATGATGGCCGGGTCGGCCACCGGCTCGTCCATGTGCCAGGCAAGCTGGGGCAGCATGTCGGCGACTCTGGGCTCGACTACGATCTCGTGGTGGTCGCACCCGAAATGCCGGGCCGTGGCGGCGGCCACCTTCGGGTCGTCCAGCGTCCGCTCACCAGCCCGATCGCCCGGGGGGAAGGTGATGGTGTAGGTCCGGACGGGCCGGTCGCTGGCCGCGGCCATGGCGGCGACGACGCTGCTGGAGTCGATGCCCGCGCTGAGGAAGGCGCCCACGGGCACGTCGCTCACCATCTGGGACTTGACCGACTGCTCTAGCCGGTGGCGCACTTCCTGGGCCAGCTCCTCCGCCGGCACGGGGAAATCCGCTCCGGCGGGTGGGTAATCGAGGTCCCAATACCGGACGAGGTCCAGCCTTCCCTGGTGGAACAGGGCGTAGTGACCCGCGAGGAGCTTCTTGACGCCTTCAAACATCGTGTCCGGGTCGGGCACCCACAGGAACGTGAGGTACTGGTGCAACGCCTCGGGGTCCACCCGAGGGCGCCATCCTGGAAGGTGGGTCAACGCTTTGACCTCCGAGGCGAAGGCGATGCCCCGTTCATGCTGGCGGTAGTACAGCGGCTTGACGCCAAAGTGGTCCCGCGCCAGCAGCAGCCGCTCGCGCCGCAGATCGTAGAGGCCGAAGGCAAACATGCCGCGCAGCCGCTTGACGCAATTCGGCCCCTCTTCTTCATAAAGGTGAATGATCACCTCGGTGTCGGTGTTCGATCGGAAGGTGTGCCCCTTGGCGGCGAGCTCCCGTTGAAGGTCCCGGAAGTTGTAGATCTCGCCGTTGTAGGTGAGCCAGACGCTGCCGTCTTCGTTCGTCATCGGCATATGCCCCGCCGGAGAGCGATCGATGATGGCCAGACGGCGGCTGCCCAGCCCCACGTAGGCCCCATCGGCCGTCTGGTGCTCCCACAGGCCAGCGTCGTCGGGGCCGCGATGGGCCAGCGTCCCGGTCATGCGCGCCAGGGCGTCGCCGTCGCCAATGTTGACCGTGCCGGTGATTCCGCACATGCGCTGTGTCTCGGGAGCCCGCCGCGGCGGCTCTAGCCGGAGGCCTCCGGCGCGAGAGCCTGGGCCATGAAGTCCTCTACTCCGATGGAGACCGGCTCGCCTGTCCGCAGCGAATCGTGAATTCGGAAGGTGGCGAGGGAAGCGCTCACCAGGTCCAGCCACGGGGTCGGCGATGGGCCGCCTTGCCCAAGGGCGCGCGCGAACGCCTCCCACTGGGAGCGATGGCCCTTGTCCCTGCGCCACCGGGAGCGGTACACGCGCTTGCGTCCGTGTCGCACCAGTTCGAGGCAGCGGAAGTCCTCCAGGACGGCTGCGTCGCCGCCGCCGAAGACTTCGAGACGCTCCTTGCCCAGCGCGCCGTCGCCGTTGGCGACGTAGGCGATCTCACCCAGGCTGCCGCCGGCAAATTCCAGCGTTATGACCACGTTATCGTTCCGGTAACGGCCATCGTCGGGCAGCGCCTGGGCGTGAAGGCGGACCGGTGGCCCACCCGCCAGGAATTGGAGTAGGTCGATAAAGTGGCAGACCTCGCCGACGATGCGTCCTCCGCCCTGCGTGGGGTCGTGAACCCAATGGCGAGGAGGCAGAGCGCCGGCATTGATCCGGTAGCGCATCACGAGAGGCTCGCGGACATCGCTCAGGAACTCCCGCAGCCGCAGCGTCATCGGGGCAAAGCGCCGGTTGTACCCCACCATCAACATCGATCGAGGCGGTATCGACTGCGATCCGCCAGCGCCGTTCCTTCGCTCTGGGCGGGCGATTGCTCGCGCTACGCGAGCCAGCTCTTGCTCGTTCAACGCCAGCGGCTTTTCGCAGAAGACGTGCTTGCCGGCCTCCACCGCAGCGGCGACCTGCCGGGCGTGGAGATGGTGGCGGGTGACGACCACCACCGTGTTCACATCGGGATCGTTGACGATCTCTCGCTCGTCGGTGGCGCCGTAGCGGAATCCGAACTTGCGGGCGGCATGAGCGGCGCTCACGCCGGTCTCGGCACAAACCCCGACCAGCTCGACGCCCACCACCCGGCGCATGGCCGGCAGCAACGTCCCCACGGCGAAGCTCCCAGCGCCCAGGACGCCGGCTCGCACCGGCCCACCGGCGGATGCGGCGTCGGTCTCCTCGGCTCGCACCGTGAGGCGGGGGGACCGGTCGATGGCCTCGGGGTATTCGAGGAGGACGCCGAGGAAGGGTTCGCCGGGCCGGCCGGCGATGAGGTCGTAGGCCTCGGAAGCCCGGGCGATGGGAAAGCGATGAGTGATCAGCGGCTCGACGGTTACGCTGCCGTCACGCAGCAGGTCGACGAAGGCCGCCAGGTTCCGGCCTTCGGTCCACCGCACATATCCAATCGGATAGTCGCGACCTTGCTCCTCGTAGGCCGGGTCGTAACGCCCCGGCCCGTAGGAGCGGGAGACGCGGACCGTGAGCTCCTTCTCGTAGTAGACCCTGCGCGGCACCTGAAGGCCAACATCCCCAACGACGACCACATGCGCCCGGTCTCGAGCGATGGCGCCGGCCAGGTCCATCGGCTCGCCGCTGGGCGTCGCGGCGGCGACGATGACGCTATCGACGCCACGGCCACCGGTTGTCTGAGCCACCAGCGAACGGAGGTCGGGCCCGCTGGCGGCGGAGCTTTCAACCCCCATGCGCTCGGCGAAGCCGCGCCTCGCCTGATCGGGGTCCATGCCAACGACGTGACAGCCAGACGCTCGGGCAAGCTGCGCCGCCAGCTGGCCGACGAGGCCCAGGCCGATGACGGCGACGGTCTCGCCGAGACGAACGTCGGCCAACCGCAACGCGTGGAGCGCCACCGCTCCCAATGTCGCGAAGGAACCGGCTTCGAAGCTCACAGCATCGGGCAGGGAGGTAACTAACGCTTGAGGCACCGAGACGACCTCGGCGTGGGCCGCGAAGGAGGCCCCGGCGCACGAGACTCGCTGGCCCAGCGGGAATCGCTCGACGCCTTCGCCGGTATCGACAACCGTTCCGGCGGCGGCGTATCCAGGAGAGGCCGGCCGGTCCAACCGCGCCCAAACCGAATCCAGCGCCGCGGCGGGTCCGTCACGTCGCGCCTTGTCGATCACCTGGCGCGCGAGGTCCGGGCGCGACCTCGCTTTGGCCAGCAGGCCGCGGCCCGCGAACTCGGCCGCCGCCCGCTCCGTGCCCGGCGAGACCAGCGACGCCCGGACCTGGACCAGAACCCGGCCCGGACCCGCGATCGGGGCTGGCACCTGGGCGACGGAAACGGTCCCGCGCCGCATGTCCTGGACAACCTGCTTCAAGCCATGCCTCTCGACGCCGCGCCGTCGGGTCCCGCCGGGACCTTCTGGCCAACGGTCGCGTTCCACACAAGCGTAATTCAGGGAGACACCTACCGCCTATGGAGGTAAACCCCCAGGTGTTTTGCGGGAAATCCTCCATCGAAGGATGTGAGAATTCCTCGTAGAATGAAGTTCGGTTGGACAAAGATGGCGAGCGAAACATCGAACGGCAAGGTGGTGGTTCTCGGGGGCGCCGGCTTCATCGGCGTCAACGCAGCCGCGGCATTTCTCGACCGGGGCAACGAGGTGGTGGTCTTCGACAACGTTTCGCGCCGAGGGGCCAACCAGAACCTGTGCTGGCTTCGCGACCGTGGCAGGTTCGAGTTCGTCCCAGGCGACATTCGCCGCGAAGACGACGTCGGGGCGCTGTTCGCGTGTCACCGGGACGCGACGTTGGTCCTCCACCTGGCGGCCCAGGTCGCGGTCACCACGTCGGTGGCCAACCCTCGCGATGATTTCCTAACCAACGCCCTGGGCACCTTGAACGTCCTGGAGGCCGTCCGCGAGTGGGCGCCCGAGGCGACGCTTCTCTACTCCTCCACCAACAAGGTCTACGGCGGGATGGAAGACGTGGCCGTCGAGGAGCGGGACGGGCGGCACCAGTATGCCGACCTGCCGTGCGGCGTGTCCGAGGAGCGGCCCCTGGACTTCCACTCGCCCTACGGCTGCTCCAAGGGCGCCGCCGACCAGTACGTTCGCGACTATGCCCGTATCTACGGGATGAAGACCGTAAGCCTGCGCCAGTCCTGCATCTACGGCCCCCGCCAGTTCGGCGTCGAAGACCAGGGCTGGGTGGCCTGGTTCGCCATCGCCGGCGTGACCGGCCAGCCCATCACGCTGTACGGCGATGGCAAGCAGGTGCGTGACGTGCTGTACATCGATGACCTGGTGCGAGCTTTCGAGCTGGCGGCCGAGCACATCGACGTCACCGCGGGCCAGGTCTACAACATCGGAGGCGGCCCGTCCAACGTCCTCTCGCTGCTGGAGCTCATCGCGCATCTGGAAGCGCTGCTGGGCCGGAAGCTGCCACGCTCATTCGACGGCTGGCGTCCCGGAGACCAGAAGGTCTACGTGAGCAATATCGAGAAGGCCCGGCGCGATTTCGGCTGGACTCCAACGGTTCCCTGCCGGCAAGGAGTGGAGCGGCTGGTCTCCTGGGTGCGAGAGAACCGCGCCCTCTTCGCCGAGTAGACGCGTCCTAGAGCGTCACGGGGACCGGCGCGGCGCCGCGCTGCCCTCATTCGCGAGCGGCTGACTCACCGGCGCCAGTGGAATGGTCGCGGAAGTACTGGACCGTCAACGCCAGCCCCGACTTCAAGCTCACCGATGGCGCCCATCCAAGCTCCCGGCGCGCCTTTGCCACGTCCAGATACACCTTGTACACCTCCCCCGCTCGTGGGGGATCATGCCTCGGCGCACGATCATAGCCGGTGAGCCGGGCCAGCTCTTCGAAGATCGTGTTGACGCTGCCGCCTTCGCCCGTGCCGATGTTGTAGACCTCGTTCTTCTGCTCGTTCAGCGCCAACACGTTGGCCTCGATGATGTCGCCGACGTAGATGAAGTCGCGCTCCTGGGCGCCGTCACCGTAGACGATGACCTCCGCGCCGTCCAGCATCCTTTTCGAAAAGATGGCGACGACCCCCGCTTCACCGTAAGGGTCCTGGCGTGGGCCGTAGACGTTGCCGTAGCGCAGGACGGTGTACTTGAGGTCCGCCATCGAGGCGAAGCAACTCAGATAGAGCTCGCCGCCGTATTTGCTGACGCCATAGGGCGCCAGGGGCGCGATGGGGTGGTCCTCGCGGCAGGGCAGGTGCTGAGGCTCGCCGTACATGGCCCCGCCGGTGGAGCTATAGACGACCCGCTGGACTCCGTGCTCGATGCATCGCTGGACAAGGTTGGCGGTCCCCAGCGCGTTCGCTCGCGCATCATCTTCTGGATTCTCCAGGGAGCGGATGACACTCGTCTGGGCGGCCAGGTGGAAGACGATCTCCGGCTTCTCCTGGCGAAAGACTTGGTCCAGATCGGAAGAGCACAGGTCCGTGTCGTAGAACGCCGCCTCTGGGTGGACGTTGTCCCGCCGCCCGGTTCTCAGGTTGTCGAGCGTTGCCACCCGGAACCCCTCCTGGACGAGACGGTCCACGAGGTGAGACCCGATGAATCCCGCGCCCCCGGTGACCAGGACCTTGCTCGGCGTCAACGACGACTCTCCTTGTCGAATGCTCCCGAGGCCATTGCCCCATGCGTTGCCGATCGCTGTCCGCCGGTGAACCTTACCACAGCTCCGAGCTGTCGCCCTTCCTTTGCGGGTTAGCGCCATTGACCAGGTTCGTAACCGAGCCTGCCACGAGTTTAACAGAAGCGGCGACAGAACAACCCGCGTCTGGACCCAACGCCAACGCGGGATGAAGGATGTCTGCGAATAGGAGCAGATCAAAATACACGCGTTGGTGACTGGCGGGGCCCACCCCAACTCCAACCGGGCGCTTCAGAACCCGGGAGTTCGAGTCGTCGAGCACGACGTGACCGAGCCCCATGGACTGCGCCCGGTTGCCCATCGAACGCTGCGGGCCGGCGCCACGAGTCGGCGCCGTCCGACGGTCAGGGCGACGATGGCGACGACGACCCGGCCGGTGACGATGGAAAGAAACCGCGGCCCTTGAGTATGACCGTTGCGGGGGCTTACACGATGAAAGGCCCCTCTTTTTGATCGCCTCCAGCTCAGGTCCCCGAGCGCGGCCCTGCCAGACCCCGTTATTCGAACAGAGGCAGCCTGTCCTCGCGCAGTCCGGCCGCTCGGGCCGTCCTTCAGCTTGACACGTCGGCTGTCGAGCCTACAATTGGCCCGTCACGCTTGAACGCGGCCTACGGGCCGCGCTCCTTTCCCCGCCACACGCGACGCGGCCCGTCGTTCGGAGCTGGCGCGATCGCGGAACGAGAGGGGTGTCGACCTTGGCCGACCGGTGGGAACCAGTGCAGGTGGATGGGCAACCGATGCGAGCGTTCGTCGCGTCGCCGGATGGCCCCGGCCCGTTCGCTGCAATCGTCGTCATCATGCACGGCCCCGGCGTCGACGCCTTCGTCGAGGGGATGACCCGCCGCGTGGCCGCGGCAGGCTACGTTGGCATCGCCCCAGACCTGTATCACCGGCAAGACGCCAGCGCGGAGATCCCGGTCATGGACCGCGTCCGGGCTCTGCGGGACGAGGAGATCATCCGCGACGTCAACGCCACCGTCTCTCACCTGTCGGACCAGAGCAGCGTGAGAGCCGATCGCACCGGCATCATGGGGTTCTGCATGGGTGGCCGCGTGGTATACATGATGGCGGCGGTGAACCCGGCGTTTCGGGCCGCGGCGGCCTTCTACGGCGGCAACACCATGGTCGCCATGGGCGACGGCCCCAGCCCCTTCCAGCGTTTGGGCGACACCGTGTGTCCGGTGCTGGGGTTTTTCGGCGAGGACGACGGCAACCCTTCCCCCGAGGACATGAAGAAGCTCGACGACGAGCTCACCCGGCACGGTAAAGCGCACGAGTTCCATTCGTTCCCGGGAACGGGACACGGGTACATGAACTTCAACAACGAATCGATGCACCGCGAGGATGCCGCCCGGGCCTCGTGGGAGATCACCCTGGCTTTCCTGGAACGACACCTGAGCTGAGGGACCCTCGACTTGCCTTGCCGCCCATGGATCGAGAGGCTACCGAGATGAACCAAGGCCAGGCCCTGCAAGGACTGCGCGTCCTCGAGTTCGGCGACTACATCTCGGCGGCCTATTGCACCCGTCTCCTGGCCCATTACGGCGCCGAGGTCATCAAGATCGAGCGGCCTCCCGCCGGCGACCTCGCCCGCAGGCACGGCCCGTTCCCCAACGATGGGCCGCATCCCGAGAAGAGCGGCCTCTTTCTCCTGCTCAACGCCGGCAAGCTCGGCGTGACCCTCGATCCGGAAACGAGCACCGGCAGAGCGCTGCTGCTGGACCTGGTCCGCCAGGCCGACGTCCTGGTGGAGAACCACCGTCCCGACGAGATGGAGCGTTGGGACCTCACCTACGAGACCCTGGGCGCCGTCAATCCCAGCCTGGTCATGACATCCATCACCACCTTCGGCCAGTCCGGCCCCAACAGAGACCGCAAGGCCTACGCCATCACCGCGTCGGCGGCATCGGGAGTGGCCTTTCGGATCGGCGACCCGGCCCGGCAGCCGCTGACCATGCCCTACGACAGGGCCGACTACTGGGGCGGCATGAACGCCGCAACCGCGACGATGCTGGCCATCATGGCCCGATGGAAGTCCGGTCGAGGTCAGCAGGTGGACATCTCCACCGCCGACTGCCTCAACACCTATAACAACCCCTTGGACTACCTGGACTACGTCGATACGGGCTACTACCCCCGGCGCAATGGCCACCGGAACCCCGCGATCTATCCCTTCGTGCTGTTGCCCTGCAAAGACGGGTACTTCGGTCTCATTGTGGGCAATGACCGGCAGTGGGCGCGCTTCCTCGAGGTGATGGGCAATCCCGCCTGGGCCAACGACCCCCGGTACAAGGACCGGAACGCCATGGACCTCCAGCGCAAGGAGGAGCTCGACAATCTCATCAAGCCCTGGCTCGCCCAACGCACCAAGGCCGAGCTCTGGGAGATCTTTCGAAAGAACCGCATCCCCTGGCACCCTGTCCAGACCGTGGACGAGCTGCTGGAATGGGAGCAGCTCAAGGCCCGTGATTACTGGGATCGCACCGAACACCCGGACGCCGGCGCATGGACGCTGCCGGGCGCGCCGTTCAAGCTCTCCGAGACGCCGGCGACGCCCTTGAGTCCGGCGCCGCGGCTCGGTGCGGACAACACGCGGGTATACTGCGAGTTGCTGGGACTCTCGGAGCTCGACATGGCGCGGCTGTGGCGAACGAGCATCATCTGAAAACGGGCCTGCAACTATGACCTTGCCATTGGAAGGATACCGGATCATCGACTTCACCCAGGTCTGGGCTGGGCCTCAGATCGGCGCGGCCCTGGGCGACATGGGCGCCGAGGTCGTCCGGGTCGAGTCGCGGGCCGGCACCGACGTCCAACGCAACTCGCCCGTCGAAAAGAGCCCTATGCGTCAGAAGTTGGACTCCCAGTGGTACTACCGCAGCCGGTCGGACTACATCACGATCAACCTGCTCAAGCCCCAGGGCGTCGAGCTGCTGAAGCGCCTGGTCCAGTGGGGCGACGTTCTGGTGCTGAATCTCTCGCCCAAGACACAACAGGCCCTGGGCGTGGACTACGCTTCGCTACGGAGTCTCAAGCCGGGCCTGATCATGGCTAGCTTCTCCGCGGCGGGCCAGGACGGGCCGTGGAGCGACCTGCTGGCCTTCGGCCCGGCGATCAGCTGCATCATTGGCACGGAGAGTCTGGTAGGATACCCAGGGGGCCAGGGGCAGCCGATGCTGCACATCTGGGACCCGGACCCGGCGATGGGCGTGATGCTGGGGTTCGCCATTCTGACCGCCCTCTATCACCGCGAGCGGACCGGTCAAGGCCAGCTTATCGATCTCGCCTTTACCGAGATGCTGCCGGGCTTTCTCGGCGAGCCGATCCTGGAGTATCAGATGAGCGGTCGAGCGCCGGAGCCCAGCGGTAACCAGCATCCCCGCATGGCCCCCCACGAGATCTACGCATGTCGAGATGAAGACACGTGGGTCTCCATCGCCGTGGGCACCGAACAGGAGTGGCAGGCGCTATGCCACGTCATCGGCCCGCCCGAGCTCGCCACCGACGACCGCTTTTCCGATTCCTATCGCCGGGTGCACCATCGCGCCGAGTTGGACGCCATCGTCGGCGCGTGGACATCGAAGCGGACCCACGTCGAAGCGGCCGACGTCCTTCAGCAAGCGGGGGTGGCCGCCGCGCCGGCCTTCAGCGTCGCCGACCTCTACCACGATCCCCACGACGTCTACCGGCGCACCTCCGTCAAGGTGGAGACGCCCGACCTCGAGGCCGGCGACGTCACCTATGGGATCCCGTGGCGGCTGAGCGAAACACCGGGATCCATCCGCCAGCTGGGAAGACCAATGGGGTCGGACAACCACCGTTTTTTCAGCTCGCAGCTCGACATGTCGCCCGATGAAATCGACCGGTTGATCCAAGAACAGGTCATCTACTAACCGCTGATCACGCCGAATATGGAGGTACGACTCGATGGAATTCGCGCTCCTGTACGAGCTAGCCAACCCGAAGCCGTGGAACGAACGCAGCGAGTACAAGATCTGGTGGGAGGCGCTGGAGCAGGTGGAGTTGGCCGACTCGTTGGGGTATGACGCGGTCTGGGCCGTCGAGCACCACTTCCTGGAGGAGCTGTCGAGCTGCTCCGCGCCCGAGGTGTGGCTCACCGCATGCGCCATGAAGACCAAGAACATGCGCATCGGGCACGGCGTGGTGCTGCTCCCGACTCCCTTCAACCACCCGATCCGCGTGGCCGAGCGAATCGCCGCGCTGGACATCATCAGCAACGGGCGGGTCGAGTTCGGCGTTGGGCGAGGCTCGTCGTGGGCGGAGCTCGGCGGGTTCGAGGTGCCTCCCGAGCAGAGCCGGGAGATGGTCCTGGAAAGCGTCACGATGATCCCCAAGATGTGGGCCACCGATTTGTTTTCGTACGAGGGGAAGTTCGTCACCGTCCCCCCTCGCAACATAATCCCCAAACCGATCCAGAAGCCCCACCCGCCGATGTGGATGGCTTGTGGGTCCGCCGACACCTACGAAATCGCCGGCGAGATGGGCCTCGGCGTCCTGGCCTTCGGCGCCTACAGCCCAGACAAGGTCGGCGAGCGCGTCAGGGCGTACAGGGAGAAGCTCAAGAACGCCAAACCCGTGGGCCAATTCGTTAACGACAAGGTCGCCGCTTTCTGCATGATGTATTGCGGCGAGTCCGACGACGAGGCCGACGCGACCGCCGGGCCCACGGTGATGTGGTATGACGAGGTCTTCGCCCGGTTTTTCAGCGCGGGCGACGTGGAGAAATACCGAGGCGCCGACCATCGGACCTTCGAGGAGAAGCCCCGCGTCCATCAGCCGCGAAAAGAGCAACAGGATATGAAAACGCGCATGGCCCGGGCCCGCACCGACCGCGGGCTATGCGTAGGCAGCGCCGAGAGTATCATCAAAGTGGTCAAGCGCTACGAGGCCAACGGCATCGACCAGGTGTTGTTCATCGTCCAGTCGGGCATGTTGAAGCACGACGACATCGTGGCCTCCTTGAAGCGGTTCAAGAAAGAGGTCATGCCGGCCTTCGGTCGGTGACGGTGGCTGAGCCACATCGACGTTTCCTGCCCAAGTTGAGGCGGCTCAGCCGCCTGCGTCACTTCAGCGTTTCCGGACCAATATTGCTGCGGCTCAGCCGCTTGAACCTGGGCAGGGTGACCTCGGCGGTCACGTCGTCCCAGGCGAGCTCGACGAGCATTCCGACGTGGATATCGTCGTTATCGCAATCGACGAGGTTGCTGACGAGCTTCACGCCGCCGCAGTCGGCAAGCCGCACCACGACGGCGTTGTATGGGACGGCCGCTCGTGTAGCCGGATGCGATACGTGATGAACGATGGTGTAGGTGAACACCTCGCCAACGCCCCGTGATTCCGCCAGCACGTAGTCGAACGAATGGCACTCGGAGCAGACCGGACCGGGACTGAACCGGTGCGTGCCGCAAGCGACGCACTTCTGCACCACCAGCCTGTGTTCCCGGCAGGCCTTCCAGAACTCACCGGTGACCGCATCCGGCGCCGGAAGCGGCATTCCAGGCGAAAAGAGCGGGGTCATTCGAAATCCTCCATTGGCATCGCGTGGCTGTCACCCGGCGCGCAGGACCAGGGCGCTGTGGGGGGGCGCCGACGGCCCTCCAACCACCAGGCACGTCTCGGCATCGGCCACCTGAGCGGTAGACTGGCCCCTCATCTGGCGCGCCCCCTCCACAACCAGGGACAGCCCGTGAATGAATCCCTCGGCTAGATTCCCTCCGCTGGTGTTCAATGGGAGATCGCCATCGGGCCACTCGATTCGGCCCCCTTCGATGAAAGGTCCGCCCTCTCCTCGCTTGCAGAACCCAAAGTCCTCGATCGCCATCAATACCTGACCGGTAAAGTTCTCGTAGAACTGGGCGACGTCGATGTCGGCGGGTCCAAGGCCAGCCCTCCGGTACAGCGACTCGGCCACTTGAACCAGTCCCGCCGAGGTCCAACGGGTGTCCGGCCATCGCGACCGGTCGAGGCCGTCGGACGTGCCGTTGCCTAAAGCCGCACCCGTTATGTAAACAGGCTTCTGTTTCAGGCTCCTGGCCCGGTCGGCTCGTGTCACCACCACGGCACAAGCGCCGTCGCTCTCCTGACAGCAATCGTACAGCCGGTACGGATCGGCAATTATCCTCGAGGCCTGGTGGTCTTCGAGCGTGATGGGGCGCCCGTGCATGACTGCGCGTGGGTTCTGCTGGGCATGCTTGTAGCTGGCGACGGCGATGGCCCCGAAGTGGCGGCTGGTGGTGCCGTACTCATGCATATGGCGTCGAGCTTCGAAGGCATACACCGACGCCGGCGCGATGAGGCCGAAGGGCGCCGTGAACTGAAAGATGCCGCCCACCGTGTCGCCCTTGCCGACGCCGGAGGCGACTCCGCTGCTGGAGCGCCCGTACTGTCCCTGGCACCGAGACCGGTAGCAGACCACGATGTCGGCGGTCTCGCTGAAGAGCGCCATCGCCGCGTCGTGGACCACGCCGCAGGCGGCGTTTCCGCCACCGGGATAGAGACCGGCGTATCGGACCTCCCGCAAGCCAAGAGCCTGAGCCACGGCGACCGGCTCGCTCCGCTCCTGGGCATAGGTGACGAGTCCGTCGACGTCCTTGATATCCAGACCCGCGTCGTCCACGGCCTTGAGTATCGCTTCCAAGGCCAGCTGGAACTCGGGGCGGGCGATTCCGCCCCATTTCGTGTACTCGGTCTCGCCGACGCCGACGATGCACGTTTTGTCTCGAAGGGGCCAAGCCAATGCCAACACCTCCGCGGCTTCAGGTCGATGCGCGCCGGACCATTCTCGGGTTATCGGGCGGCCGGAGATGTAGTCTAGGGCGGGCGAAGATTCGGGTCAACGATCGCCAGCTCGTGGGCTTCGTATTCGGACCGCCGGCGTTGCGTTTGAAACACAGCTGGAGCTATGGGAGAATACGGCCAAACGGAAAGCCTGGACTCCAGGGCGTCTCGAGTGTGCCCTGGGTCGCGGTGCTTCAAGGAGGTGGCGCGCATGCCGAGGAACCTGACCGGGGAGACGTATGCGCTGGTCCACGCCGACGAGCTCCAGCCGAAAGAGTGGGGCCTGGGCGCCAATTTCGAGGATTGGTGGCCCAAGATCGAGAGCCGGCTGGCGAAATTCTCCGCGGTGGACTCGCCGTTCGTCCTGGCAGTTTCGGAGGGGACAGCCCCCCGTCCCGCCATCGACCGGTTCGTCAAGGACCTCGTCTTGCTGGCGAAGGAGATACCCCTGCACGAGTCGCGGATCGCGGCGCGCGTCGAGCATCACGGCGAGAACAGTGTCCTCATCATGGCTTCGGCGACGGCGCTGGCGTTGGGATACGCCGGGTTTCCGTACATGCCCGATCTCGCGCGAACGCTGGCGAGCGCATGGGGAATCGGCGCGGAGGAGAGCGCAGCCCATGAGCTCAGCCCATGGGCCAAGGCCTACCTCAACGGGCTGTACTACTTCGGCAGGTACGCCGAGATGGGCGTCGCCGCGACCCTCGTCGATGCCCAATGGGAAGCGATAACCGTCCGGCTTCGCGCTGGGTTGAGCAGGCACTACGGCGTCGCCGACGAGCACATGACGGTCTTCGAGGCGCTGGCGGCCATGGACCGGCCTCGGATCGAGAAACGCCCCTTGATTCTGAAGGACATGGCTCGCACGGCGTATCATCAGTTCATGGTGCTGCGCGCGGTGAAATCGATATCGTCCCTCTGGAGGCGAATGTGGGATGCATGGCTGGACCCCGATCTGAACGGCCTCACCTTCCCACCCAACGGCGCGAAGGGGTAGCAGACCATCCGTCTCGATCCCGGATGAAAGGATTCAACGATGACTACCGCTGAGAAAGAGATGCTGTCCAAAGCCGAGTTCATCAAGCGCATGAAGGCGATCCACGCCAAGTACTCGGTCATGAGCACCAAGTTTATGAAGGAGTTCGTCGCCGGCGAGGTCCCGATCGAGGGGCTGAAAGGTTTTGCCGTCAGCCACTGGTACCTCTGCGATCGAGGCGCCTACGGGGAGATCGAAGAGGTCTGGACGTTCCGAAACCAGCCGGAGGAGCTGCTGCACTCCACCGCCGAGAACGTCGTCGGAGAGATCGGGTATCTTCCCGACGGCTTGGCCCCGCACCCCTCGCTGGCCAAAGGCCTGTGCTATGGGCTGGGGATGACTGACGAGGAGATCGAGGAGACCGAGGTAGTCCCCGAGATGTTGCTCTTCACTGAGAACGGACAGAGACACCGAGGCGTCGACGAATACAGCCAGGGGACCATGCGCGGCGCATACGGGATCATCGAGATGGACAGCGCCGTCTCATGCACGGCAATCGGGAAGGCGCTGATGGAGAAGTACGGCCTGGACGAAACAACGGCCAAGTACTTCATAGCCCACGGATATCGCGACATAGACCACAGCAACACCAACCTGGAAATAACCGCGGACAAGGCCCGGACCCGCGAGGAGCAAGACGCGGCTCTGAAGATAGCCGAGGCGGCGATGAAGTCGCGCCACCGCCTCTACAGCGCGTACCGCACCTACTACGCCGAAGCCGGATAGAGCCTCGCCCCGCTGTTCCCGTCGCGGACCGACGATACACAGGTCCAGCCAAAGGTCATGCGCCTGAGCGGCGACAGGCGCTCGCCTCAAATTGTTCCGTAAGCCAACACGGGGCGTTCCGTAACCTGACACCGGTCCTTTTTCGACGACAGGATTGGCCGCGAAACCATATATGAGGGTGCCATGGCACAGGATATAGAACGCGTCGGGGTCGTCACGGGCGGTGGCGCGCTTGGCGACGACGGGGGCTACGGCATCGGCAACGCGGTCGCCAGGCTGCTCGGAAGGTCGGGCGTTGCCATCGCC